>NZ_CP114803.1:0-106566 GCF_027919895.1 Citrobacter sp. 21OH12SH02A-Citro | reverse complement strand
GTGTTTAAACAGGGGCTGGGTGGCGGTGCGAGTAAAGCCGCTGACACCCTGAGCCAGTACTGGATAAAACGTGCTGAACAGTATCATCCGATTATTGATATCGGGGCCGGGAACCGCGTCACTGTGGTGTTCCAGAAAGGCTTCCGTCTTGAAACGCTGGAAGATGCTGAGGACGCGAAGGCGAAAGAAGAGCTGCAGAAAGCCGGTAACGCCGCACAGGGTTCTGTGACTCCGCAGCCTGTCAACCAGACCGCCACGCACAGCACCACATCGGTGGGCAACATCAACCCGGATGACGTTCTGCGCCAGGCCAGCCAGCTGCGGCTCGGTGACACAATAAACTGAGGTGGAAGATGGATACAAACCGAAGACTGCTGAACGATATTCGGGTGGACCTGCATATGTGGCAGGCTAACCATTATCCCCCACATCAACAGTGGGTTTACACCTTTTCATTGATATTCGCTTTCGCGAACGGCGGGGTATGGATGTATCTGGACATCACCTGGTGGCTTCAGTGTACAGCCAGCTTTGGGGGAATAATCTTATTTCTGTGCTTATTCAAGCGGCTTTTCGACAGTAAACCCCGGACATGGCCTGATGCTCTGGACAGGAAACTGGCCCGGTATAAACCGCTTAACCCTGTGGCATGGCGGGAGTTACAGGCCTCGGTTGTGGAGAACCGGGTACTTACACGTGAAGCTGTGGAACGCTGGTATGAAAAGGAAAAAGCAACTCAGGTGGAAAGGCTGTCTGGTAAATCATCCGTAACGGGTCGCTTTCAGTTCCTTCATAACCATCCCGACAGCAACCCCGGCAAGGAGAGGAACCAGTGACGTTAAATTCCGAATCCTCCTGCATCATGAAATGTGCTTCTGACCTTCGCCATGTGTTCATTCCTTTTATGGTCTACAGCACTGAACTGACTGTCTGGGCGGTACTGATACGTAAAGGGGTGGTGACGTATGAGTGGAGTTGCTGGCGTGTTGGTCTGCTTGTTGCGCTGTTCCTTCTTTTCTGTACAGCAGCCGTTACTTTCGGGGAACGAATCGAAGGGATTATTTTCACATCCCTGGGGGTTATAGCGCCCTGGCTGATACTGCTTTGCCGTTCTTTGATTTGGGCGTTTATTGATATGAGCATGGCGCGTATGAATGTCGACCTCTTTCTGGCTGGCACTATTTTAAGCGCAGTGGCCCAGGCTGTTTTTATATTAGTCCTGCACCAGAAAAATTAAATCAACCTTATCCGCCCCCATTCCTTACTGGTTCTGCCATAAATTAACCGGAGTTATCCCATGAAAAAACTGATGGGCGCTGCACTGCTGTGCAGCGCGCTGACCGGCTGTGCCGGCATGAATTCTGATTTCGACTGCAATAAAACTGCAACTGACCAGTGCCTGACGACCGGCGAGGCCAACAAACTCGCCGCTCAGGGCAAAAGCCTGGACGAACTTAACGCCGGTAAAACCGCAAAAAAGCCTGCGGGTGAAACCCTGCCGGCACTGCGTAACGTGGCACCTGTCGTGAATGCGTCACGTCCTGTATCAGTCGCAGCAACCGGAACCCCGGCTACTCCGCTCATCGCGCCACGTCCGCTGGCCACGGCACCGGCAGGCACCATGCTGGCGGGCGTGATACCTCGCGTGAGTCCGCGTCCCGTTGTTCCGGTCACCCCTGTTAATACGGCCGGACGCGTACAGGTCCAGCGTATCCCGGATGCGACCCAGCGTCTGTGGATTGCACCGTGGGTGGATACGGACGACAACTTCCATCAGCCTTCTGTGGTTGAGTTTGTGAAAAACAAATCCCACTGGGACGAAAGCTTCCGTGTCATCGGGGAGGGCGGGGAATGAGCAGTGTCCTGGACAGCCTGATGGGGCTGATTGAGAGCGGGCGGCGTAAGGACGGTGCCGCGACCGCGCGTGCCAACCTTGAACAGACCTGGGATTATCCCTCCCTGGTGGCCAGTCTGCCTTATCGCTATTACGATGAAAAAAATGAGCTTTTCATCAATACCGGTACTGCAGGATTTGTTCTGGAACTGGCGCCGTTGCCTGGCGCCAATGAGCAGGTGATGGCCGCGCTGGATGACATGTTGCGTAAAAAACTCCCGCGTAAAACACCGGTCACCGTTGTTCTGACTGCCAGTAAATGTGTGGGCGAGCGTATTGCGCGGGGTGTCAGTACCGATATGTGGAAAGGTCAGATGGCCGATCATCTGAATAAAATTACCCGTGCGTTCTGGGAGCGTTCGGCACTCCACGGACTGGCCAATGAGCGTGAGTACCCGCTCTATCTGCGAAACTACCGTATCTTTATCGTCTACGGTAAAGCGGTGAAACGGTTCTCCCAGCAGGTGATGGATGACCTGGTTCAGATACGCAACACCATTCGCGTTTCCCTGGGGGCGGCGCGGATAGATTCCGTTAACACCGATGTGAATGCCTTCCTGTCGGTCATGCGTGAGCTGATGAACTACCGTCATGAGCAGGTCATGATGTCGCCGGGTGATTATAACGAAGATGAGCTGCTCAACCGTCAGGTGGTCGATCCTGCCATTGACCTGAGTGTTCACCCGTCACATATCCGTATCGAATTACCGGAAAAAATCGAAACAGACGGGACACGACTTCCGGCTTCAGCCTGCCGGATTGTGAATATGCAACTGAGCAAAAATCCCCGCCGGTTCGCACTCTGGCAGGGAGCCGATAACCTGCAGAATCTCCGCTTTCCTGATCTCGGTATTCCGTGCCCGTTTATGATCACCTGGACCACTGAACTGGAGGAGCAGACCAGAAGCCAGAGTGAGGCCTTTCGCAAGGATACGGACCTGTCCAAAAAGGCCAGCTCAGCCTACGGGGCGCTTTTCCCCGGGACCAAAAAAGCGGCAGACGAATGGCGTAGAACCCGTGAACAACTGTCGACCAACGAAATCGCCCTCTGCCGGACCTACTTTAACCTGACGCTGTTCACGCCCGACAATAATACGGAGGCGCAGAAGTGTGAGCTGGCCGCCATTAACGTCTTCCGTAAGAACGAGCTGGAGATGGTTACGGTGCAGTACCAGCAGATGCGTAACTGGCTGGCCGGCTTCCCGTTCGTGATGCAGGAAGGGATGTGGGAAGATCTCAAAATGACGGGGGCCACCCTGCGGGGGAAATCCTGGAACGCCGTGAGCCTGATGCCTGTGGTGGCTGAGCGCCAGTTGTCGCATGTGGGCATGCCGTTGCCGACCTACCGCAACCAGGTGGCTTTCTTTGATATGTTCGGGGAAGAAAACGGCAGCACCAACTTTAACATCGCTGTCACGGGAACCTCGGGGGCCGGTAAGTCATTCCTGACGCAGGGTGTTCTCCGTGATGTCCTGAATGCAGGCGGTTTTGCCTGGGTCATCGATATGGGTGACAGTTACAAGAACTACTGTCACCAGGCTGGCGGGGTTTATCTCGACGGTTCGAAGCTTCGCTTTAACCCGTTTGCTAACGTGAAAGACATCAGGCACTCCGCTGAAGGTATTGTGCGTCTGCTGACGGTACTGGCGAGTCCGACCGAGCCGCTGGATGTTGTGTGTGAAGCGATTCTGCAGAAAGCGGTGATGGATGCGTGGGAGAAAAAAGGCTGTCAGGCGCGTATTGATGACGTTTTCAGTTTCCTGACCAGCGCTGATGTTAATCAGCGCTTTGCCGAAAAACCGACCATCACGGCGCGTCTGGCTGAACTGGCCATGCTGCTGGAAACCTACTGCACCTGGGGACCGGATGGCGAATACTTCAATGCGGACAACCCGACGCTGGATGGTGACACACGTTTTGCCGTTCTGGAGCTGCTGAGTCTGGAGAACAAACCGAAACTGCTCTCGTCCATTCTGTTTTCGCTCATCCTGGCGATTCAGGAAAAGATGTATCACAGCCCGCGTGACCTCAAAAAAGTCTGCATCATCGACGAGGCCTGGCGACTGCTCGGTGGCTCCAATCCCCATGCAGCCCGCTTTATTGAAACCGGCTACCGTACTGTGCGCCGTCACCGTGGGGCGTTCATCACCATCACGCAGGGCATCAGGGACTTCAGCGCCAGTAAAGAAGCGGAAGCGGCCTGGAACAACAGTTCGACCAAAATCACCCTCCTGCAGGATGCGAAAGCCTTCAAACAGTACCTCTCCGACAATCCGGACCAGTTCTCGGACATGGAAAAAGAAGTTATCCGGGGTTTCCAGCCTGCACTGCAGACCGGTTACAGCTCGCTGCTTATCAGCGCCGGGGAGTACAGCTCGTTTCATCGCCTGTTTGTCGATCCTGTTACCCGCGCCATGTTCAGTTCCCGTGGGGAGGACTTCGCTTATATGCAGAACGCACAGAAAGCCGGTGCCACGGCAGATGAGGCCGCATATCTGCTGGCCGAGAAGAAGTTCGGTGACGAACTTCGTGAACTTGAAGAATGGGTAAAAGCCGCATGAGTGAACAGAATGAACAACCGTATGAGGCCGCCACTGTCCGCGCAGGTATAAAGCCGCGGGACTGGCTGAAAGCCCGGAGCGTGAAAATAGCCGCCTGTGTGCTGATTTCACAGTTGGTCATGACCGGAATAACGTGGGTATATATGAAATCCACGTCCCCGGACGTGGTGGTCTTCGACATGAAAGGCACCATCGACCTCTTTATGCAGCAGTCGGCACAGCTGCAGCTCGATGAAGGAAAAGCGAAAGTGCTGACGGCCCGTTTCAACACGGCAATGTCTGACAGCCTGGCGGCGTGGCAAACCTCGCACAACGCCATCATTCTGGTGAAACCTGCGGTGGTCAGTCCGTTGCCGGATATCACACCCGATATTCGCCGCGACATTGCCCGGCGCACGCAGGAGGGGCAGTGAAGAAACGTCAGCCACTGATGGCATTACTGTTGCTGGCACTGTCAGCCGGCAGTGGTGCCAGAGATCTCGGTACCTGGGGGAACGTCTTTGAACCCGCAGAGCAGGACATGCTGGACTTTATTCAGACCCGACTGAAGGGGATGGAGCAAAGCGGGGAACTCGACCGGTTGCGGGAAGAAGCTACGGCGCGGGTGAAAAAAAATGCCGTTCGCCCGGCCCCGGTTGAGGGGCTGAGCCGGGCCGTGAAATACCGCAGCTTCCCCTGGGACCCGACATTTACCGTGAAAGAAACCATTACGGATATGCAGGGGAAAGTGATTGCCCGTAAAGGTGACACGATCAACCCGCTTGATAAGGTGCCCTTCGCCCAGGTGCTCTATTTCATCGATGGTGATGACCAGGCACAGGTGGAGTGGACCCGAAAGGAAATCGCCGGACAGACGAACAGCAAAGTTATCCTGGTGAACGGCAATATAAAGGAAACCAGTGATGCGCTTGATGAACGTATCTACTTCGACCAGGCAGGTATCCTGACCCGCAAGTTTGGCTTCTCACACATCCCCGCTCGGATATCCCGCGACGGTCGCATGCTGAACGTTGAGGAGATCCCCGTAAAAGGAGCAAAGAAATGACAGCCACAACGTTAGGTGATCTGTTCCCGGAAATGCGTCATGCGGTACCGGGACGGGAAAGAAAAAGCCATCCCACTCCAGAATCGCCGGGGAAACCCGCCCGTCATGTTACCCGTCAGGGAACGGCGGACCGGCTCAAAATGCTGTATCCCGAGATTGAATCCTGGAACCCTGTGCTGGTTACCCAGGCCTGGTTTAACTGGCTCAGGGAAAATCAGATGGCGCTGGTCGAACCGCAGGCGCGTGACGAACGCTTCCCGGACTATCTGGTCGGTCTGATAGTCAGGCATATGCAGGAGACGGAAGCATGGATTTAACGTCGTTCGGCTGCCTTTTATGGGCCCTGCTGGTCGGGCTGCACTGTCTGGCGTCGGGCGCACCGGGAAAAAGGATGCACAGGTATTCCGGTCAATGCGAAGACAGCGGGGCACTGCCCCCGCAGGAGGAAGATGAACAGCCGTCCCCCTTTACGCAGGTAACCGTCAGTGTGGATGCACAGCCGGGCATGTTAACGCGCGATCTGGTGTATTGCCTGGCGCGCGCGGCCGGCGCGTTGCGGACAAACGGACTGCCTGTGAGCACCGACGGATGCCACTATCACGGGGATTATGGTTACACCGGGGTCGCCGTCCCTCAGTATTCAGTGCACTGGCGTGTTCATGCCCGCCTGTGCACTGACCAGCAGGCTTTTTTTCCTGATAAGGACGGTCCGTCACTTCCGCCCTGGCTGGAAATGGCGGGGCGGTTGTCGCAGGGGAGTCTGGCCCGCCATATTTATGTGATCCTCCAGGGGACACCCCGCACCTCCTGCGACACACTGGCCTGGTTTCTGACTGAGGCGGCAGACGCGATTGCGGCGGGCGCGTCAGAGGGCAGCAATTTTGATGAGCACCGCTGTGGTTACGCGTTCCTGGTTATCCGGCCTGCCTCGTTCTGATGTTTCAACCGCCCAGGCACTCAGGCTCTCCGGTGCTCACTGCGTGGCGCTTCGCCTCAGCCGGGCTCCCCTCCCGGTATCTCTTAAAACCCTGACAAGGTAATGCCATGAAAAAAGACCCTGAAGGTGAAAAGGGCCGGAATGTTGCCATCTCGTCATTACGCCACGATGAAGGTTCAGCCAGACAGCTGGATGAGATCCTCAATGAAAATCCGCTCTACAAACCTTCTGCCGTAATGCGCGGCGGCATTCTTGCCCTGTATGAAATGACCCGGGAACAACGGCTGGCCATCATCATGAAAGCGGCCAGCAACGCCCGGAACCACTGATTTTTCCCCATGCCCGCCATCATCCCGGTGGCCCGGGCATATCCGGAGATACCCCATGACCCATTCAACAGCGGTCGGACCGGTGGCGGTGACCCGTGACCGTAACGGCTTCTGGACTCACCCTCGCTATTTTAAGCCTGCTGGCGATGAAGCCTCCCGGGCTGACTTCAATAACTGGCTGCACCGGAACAATCTGGTCTGCGCACTTCGCTGGCTGGAGAACGACGCCCCTCCCCATGTCACGGAGGCCTGGAAGCATGGCGCCTGCGACATCAGTGAGTGGCAGCCCTCCATGCCTGCCGGCGAGGGCTGGTTTACCGGCTCCATTCACGACACGGAAGACGGCCCCGTCTGTGTCTGGCTGCGGGAGGCACCATGAAACGCGGTGTCTGGTTTGCCGCGCTGATTCTGGCGCTGACGGTCTGGACGCCGGGGCAGGTATCTGCAGCCAGCAGTAATGCCGGGGAGGGACGATGGGTAAACCCTATTTCGGACGTCTGCTGGAAGTGCCTGTTTCCGATGTCGGTCGGGAGTATCAAACTGGCGTCCGGACCGCAGCCGGATACCAGCAACCCCTCCATTCCCATTCAGATGTGTTCATACGGCGTGCTGTACCGGATAGGACTGGCTATTGGGTACTGGGAGCCCACGGCCATGACGGATGTGACCCGCGAGCCCGGGGTGATGGTCAACATGGGGGGATTTAAGATAGACCTCGGGCGGACGGGAACCGGCACCGCCGGTCAGAGCGATCGACCCGCTGCCGGCGCGTTCTACCATGTTCACTGGTATAAATACCCGCTGATTTCGTGGCTGAGCATCATGACCAGCACAGGTTGTTTTCAGGGGGGCGACATGGATATTGCCTACATGTCTGAAGTCGACCCGCTCTGGAATGACAGTACGCTGTCCATGATGATTAACCCGGAGGCCGCACTGTTTGGCAACCTGATTGCGCAGGCGGCCTGTGCGGCCGATGCGGTGGCCAGTACCGCTGGCGTACCGTTATCTCCCCTGTTCTGGTGTGCCGGCAGTCAGGGAAGTATGTATCCCTTTACGGGGTATACCAGCGGGGAGTTTTCGCCGCTGGAATCCTCACTGCTGGTCAGTGAGAGAATGGCCTTCAAGCTGCACCGGGAAGGTCTGGTGATGAATACGGTGGGGGCTGATTATGCCGTGTGTTATCAGTATCCCTCACCCATCGTGCCGAAAGAACGCTGGCGTTACCAGATGGTGAACATGTATCCCGAAACCAACAGTTGCCACGCGTTTGGTGCCAGTACCCAGACCTGGGGGACACCGCACAACGCGCCCCATTCAAAGAAAAATTTCGGTTATCTGCTCTGGCGCAAACGCAACTGCGTCTATACATGAGGTTCCTCCCATGAACAAGACTCTGTACCGGGTACTGCTTGCCAGTGCCCTGATGGCCTGTACGTCGCTGGTCTCAGCTAGTGAGCAGGCAGGTGTGTCCCCACGGGATATGACGTGGATGAAACAACAGCAGCAGGCGATGGACGCGTTTAAACAGAATCTTCAGGGCCAGACCCTGTCTCTGCCGCCGGAACAACAGGCGCTGATAAACCGGATGCAGGGGGATGTGGCCCGACAGCAGGGAGAAAGCCCTGGGGGCGAAAAAAAAATGTTCCCAGCCATCTACTTTGTCAGCCTGGGGCTTCCCCGGGAAGGTCTGTTACCGATGCTACGGGACGCAAACCGTTACGGTATTCCCGCTACGCTCCGTGGACTGGTAAATAACGACCTGCGACAGACCGCCAGCGCGATGTTTGAACTGTCCAAAGAGGATAAAAACATTGGTGTTCAGATTGACCCGACGCTGTATTCCGAATTCCACATTACGACCATACCGGCTCTGGTGGTGACCTGCCCGGGCCATTTTGATGTGATTCGCGGCAGCCTTCCGCTGAAACAGGCTCTGGAAAGAGTGGCTGAAAACGGGGACTGTGCAGCAACAGCCAGACAACTGTTGAAGGAGGGAGAATGAAAGCTCGTCTTGTCGGGGCGCTAATCCTGTTGCCCTCACTGGTGCTGGCAGATGCAACCAGTGATGCCTTTAATACCGGAGCGGAATTTGGGAAAGGGAATAAGGGACAGGGGACCAGTAGCCTGAAAAATCCGGACGCGGTCACGGGCGATATTCCTGGTTATACCTCAAACCCGCCGGAAAGTGGTTACTACGGCGGCGTGAAAGGCGGTGACGGCGGGCTGGCAGAAAAAGGGCAGAACGCCCTGCAGGACAGCCAGGCCGGTCAGGCGATTATCGACTCCGGGATCAAAAACCCGCTACCGGTGATTGACCCTGAAGCCCCTTTTATTACGGCAGGTAAAAGTGCGGAGTCGAATGCGGGCAATATGATCAACGGGACAGGAAACCCGCAGCAGTGCCAGGAAACCACGGTCTCAAAATCCGTGTTCGACAAGTACACCTGTGAACGGGATGTGTGGGTGGAACAAAGCTGCAACCGGACGGCAAAAATTGTGATTGAGGGGGACACAACCTGGGAAACGCAGACGCTGGAATACGAGCTGAGTCAGCAGCCCATGCAGGAAATAAACGGACGCAATATCGTCACCATCGTTCCCCAGGTGGGGGGCGAAATTATTCAGGCCACCTATTCATGGCAAAACCAGCATGGTAATAAGCCCCGGTTTTTTATGGACGTTTCCATTCTGGGGGCTGAAATTCCCTGGCACAATAAAGGTAACTATCAGAATGTCAGCTTCACCCCCGTACCGGCGACGCTGACCGCCGGTGCGCCCTTTACGTCGTCCCACCCCCATAAGCTCAGGGACGGCTCGGGCACGCAGTCATTTAAAACGCACGTACCGATGAGCATCAGGCTGGTTCTGAGGGTCAAAAAAAACAGCAGTGTGGCCAGAGTGGTGTGGAATGATTCGTGCGGCAATATGTCCGGCAGAGGAGCGACGGTCCCGGTTTCCAGCGTCTGTTCCGTTGCAGGCGGGTACCGCCCGGTCACGATTGATGGTGTCGTCCAGCAGATCTGGAGCGACTGCTGGGAATATACAGACCAGTATCTGGTTCAGTCAGGATCAAAGGGTACCTGCGAACCACTGATGAAGGACCCGGCTTGTACTGTGACCGGCACACAGTGTCTGACGCAGAACGGCGCTTACTGTGAACACGAAAAAGTGAACTATGAGTGTCAGCGAACGTTCACGTCTGGTGGCGTGATTTGCGGGGGTGAGTACTTCTGCAAAACGGGGGACTGCAGTGATACCGGCGGGGCCGGGGATAGCGGGTTTGATACGGCGGTGTCAAAACTGGCCGGGCTGGCATCAGCGGCGGATGACGTGAAAAACACCCAGGATGGTATGGATGTTCGCGCTTTCACCGGTCAGGTCACGAGCTGCCGGAAAGCGGTCGCAGGCTTCTCAAACTGCTGCAAGGATTCAGGCTGGGGGCAAGACTCGGGACTGGCGGCCTGCAACAGTGATGAGATGGCACTGGCGAAGGCGAAAGCGAAAAAAATCACCGTCAGTGTGGGAGAGCGATGTGATCGGGCGGTGATGGGCGTCTGCCTCCAGAAAAGTAAGGTGTACTGCGTTTTCCAGGGCAAGCTGGCGCGCATTATCCAGGAGCAGGGGCGCCGGGATCAGCTGCATGTCGGCTTTGGCAGTGGTAAAAACCCGGACTGCCGGGGGATTTCGGTCAGCGAACTACAGGCTATCAACTTCGACCTGATCAATTTTGCTGACTTTTACGAAGACCTGATGAACAACCAGAAAATCCCGGATACCGGGACGCAGGTGAAGCTCATCAAGGACCGCATTGCCGCGCAGGTCAATCAGCAGAAGAGTCAGGGAGGCCAGAAATGAAGCCGTGTTTTTATGCGCTTGCGTTACTGGTCATCAGTCTGTCCGCCACGGCTGAGGACATTGTGACCCCGGCTGACCCGTTTACCGGCTGGTTCTGGTACAACGAGCCGAAAACGCCGCCTGAGAAACCACAAAAGACATCACCACCGCCCCCGCAGGCGGTTCCCGACCTCAGTAAACTGTCGGCGCAGGAGCAGGCTAAGGTCCTCCGGGGGTACACGATGGAGGCGCTGAACCGCGCCATTCTGTACCCCACGCGGGAGAATACGGCGACGTTCCTGCGCTGGCAGAAATTCTGGACGGACAGGGGGTCGATGTTCAGTCAGTCATTTGCGGCGGCGCAACTCAGCCACCCGGACCTGGATTACAACCTGGAATATCCACACTACAACAGTATGGCCCCGTTCGTGCAGACCCGTGACCAGCAGGCCCGGCAGAATGCGGTGGAACAGATAGCGCAGCGTTACGGCCTTTTCTACTTCTATCGTGGCAGTGACCCGATTGATATCCAGATGGCCGGCGTGGTGGCCGACTTTGCCAGAACCAACGGCATATCGCTGATCCCCGTTTCGGTGGACGGTCAGGTTGCCGCGTCGTTGCCGCAAAGCCGGTCTGATTCGGGACAGTCCCGCACCATGAATATCACGCATTTCCCGGCACTGTTTCTGGTTGATCCGAAAGATAAAACCTTCCGTGCCCTGTCTTACGGCTTTATGACACAGGATGAACTGTCGAAGCGATTCCTGAACGTGGCCACCGGTTTTAAACCCCAGTCTTAAGGAGACTCCTGTGAATAAATTTGCCTTTGCGCGTGCCTCCCGGGCACTGCGCCGTGCCGTTTACTTTTCCCTGGTGACGGCCCCCTCCCTGATGCTGTTTGTCCTGTTCATCATGCTGTCCTTCAACGAGTCGATAGCCGGTCGTTTTCTTTCAGAGGCGAGAACGCTGGTTGCGGATACTCCGGAAGGAAAAGTGAATATGTCCATGTGTCAGGTCGTGCCGTTACCCCCCGAAGAAGCCGGGGCGGAAACGGTGAGACAGATAAATCCTGCCCCTCCGGTCATCTGCACCCGGGAGACTGTCCATGTGGATGCAATGGGCTGGCAGAAAGAGACGGACAGCACCATACGCTCCCTGTATCTGACGTCCGCCCTGCTGGGGCTGGTCATCTGGCTGCTATTCAACGGGTTCCCCGGAGTTTCCATTCCCCGTAACGTTTTCAGGAAAATGAAATCATGAAATCATGTATTGTCAGGCTGGTTCCGCTTTTCTGGTGGGGCATGGTGGCGAAGTGTCTCAGTGAGTTAATTTCGGTGTCCGTGACGTTCACCCAGGGCCTGCTGCTGTGGGCCGGGTATCTGATGTGGGCAGTGGCGGCTGTTTTGCTGGCCATCACCGCCGTGCACGAATGCCGGCTGAAATGGCTCGCCAGACGAGCCCGGGAGGTGACGCATGGCCGGTAAATTCGCTGTTAGTCTGCTTCTTATGTTTCCTCTGCTGGCCGGCGCAGGTGTCCGTGATGAGCTGGCCGCGCTGGATGCCGCAAAAACGAACGTTCCGGCCGGGGTATCTGCCAGACCGCAATCCGCCGTATCACCACAAAGCCTGATGGCGTTACCCGATGGTCGTCAGGCAAATATGAAGGACTATGCGGTGGTGTTGTTTATGCAGGCTCACTGCCAGTACAGCGCAAAATTTGACCCACTGGTTAAAGGCTGGGCCGATCAGCATCAGATAAAAATCTATCCGTATACGCTCGATGGAGGCGGTGATACATCGTTTCCCACACCGCTGATCCCACGAAAAACCGATCCGGCGTCTCCCATAGCGGATGAAATTATCACGTTCTTTGGCAACGGGCTGCCGATTGCCACACCAACGGCGTTCATGGTGAACGTCAATACGCTCAAAGCCTACCCGCTGACCCAGGGGATGATGGATATTCCCGCCCTTGAAAGCCGTATGGCCAGTCTCATTCAGGCTGACCTGGACAATGTTGACCCGAAAATGCTGCCACCCATGCCGGCAAGCAGCCAGGCTACCCCTCAGTAAACCAACCGGACTACAAAATGACCTCACATTCGTATGCGTTATCGCGTACCGGGCGCGTCTGGCTTTCATCCAGCTTGACGTTGCCTGTGTCCGCAACATGTTCTGGCTTCCCCGTCGGCAGGCTGGCAGAGACGTTTTTAGCAACGGAGCTGAAGCTACAGACGCCTGAACCAAAGGAGAATGCTAATGATTAAGCCACTGGCGGTCGCTGCCGGTATTTTTTTTACCGGTCTGTCCGTGTCCCCGGCACAGGCCGACGTCAATGGCGACCTGAACGGATTTTTTGGCAGTCTCGGCTACAACGGTAACGTCTCCCAGGCACAGGCCTGGCAGGGACAGGCGGCCGGTTACTTTTCAGGTGGGTCAGTCTACCTGCGTAACCCGGTGAAAAATGTCCAGCTTATCTCGATGCAGCTCCCGTCTCTGAACGCCGGATGTGGCGGGATTGATTCCTATCTTGGGGCTTTCAGTATGATCAGTGGCGAGGAAATCCAGCGCTTTGCCAAACAGATTATGAGTAACGCCCTCGGATATGCCTTCGATCTGGCACTGCAGACAATGGTGCCCGAGCTGAAGCAGGCCAAAGACTTCCTGCAGAAACTGGCCAGCGATGTGAACTCGATGAACATGAGTTCGTGTCAGGCGGCACAGGGCATCATCGGCGGGCTGTGGCCGGTGACGCAGGTATCCCAGCAAAAAATCTGTCAGGACATCGCCGGAGAAAACCACTTATTTGCTGACTGGGCTGCGTCGCGTCAGGGGTGTACCGTCGGGAAACAGGGCGACAATGTAACCAGCAAAGCCAGTGATGCTGAGAAAGACCAGGTACTGAAAAACAAAAATCTCATTTGGGATTCACTCAGTAAAAATGGGTTACTGGGCGGTGACAGGGCTCTGAAAGAGCTGGTCATGAGCACGGTCGGCTCCATCATATTTAACAAGGACGGCGACGTCACTATCCTGACTCCGCTGGTTGATAACCGCGACCTGATCAAAGTGCTGATGCGCGGCGGGACGGCAAAGGTGTATGGATGCGATGAAGCCTCACAGTGCCTGGGGCCGGTGGTGGCTAATCTCAGTATCTCCGAGTCACATGCCCTTGTCACACTGGTCAAGAACCTGATGCTGTCCATGCAGAACAAGCTGGTTGATGACCGGCCGCTGACCGACCAGGAAAAAGGGTTTGTGAACACCACGTCGGTACCGGTGCTGAAATACCTGACCAATGCCCAGAGTATGGGAATGAGTGCCACCTATCTGTTGCAGGTGTCCGATTTTATCGCGCAGGACCTGATGATCCAGTATCTGCAGGAGCTGGTTAAACAGGCCAGCATGTCACTGGCCGGAAAGAACTTCCCGGAGGAAGCCGCCGCGAAGCTGCGTGACAACGTCATTCATGCTCAGGGGCTGCTGGCTGATATGAAACTGCAGTCCGCCGCAGACCAGAATGCGCTGGATGGTATTGACCGCAACATGCAGTACCTGCAACAGCAGGT
The DNA here is from genome assembly GCF_027919895.1 of Citrobacter sp. 21OH12SH02A-Citro. Lineage (NCBI taxonomy): Bacteria > Pseudomonadati > Pseudomonadota > Gammaproteobacteria > Enterobacterales > Enterobacteriaceae > Citrobacter > Citrobacter sp. 21OH12SH02A-Citro. The sequence continues at coordinate 92,394 of NZ_CP114803.1, read as the reverse complement.
TTCCACGATCGTTTCGGGCTCATACCAGAGCAATTACCATTGGGGGGTGCGCTGATGCTTGAGATTTACACCATCTATGGCGGGGGGATGTGGAAAACAGCGCTGGATGCGATTGTCACCCTCATTGGCTCCAGTACCTTCAGTACACTTCTGCGCATGGCCAGCACCTTCGGGGTGCTGGCCGCCCTTGTCCTGTTTATCAAACAGCACAACCCGATGGTGTTTGTGCACTGGCTGGCTGTCTTTATGATTATCAGCACGGTGTTGCTGGTACCCAAACGCTCTGTGCAGGTTATCGATATCTCTGACCCGGGCGCGGTCTGGAAAACCGATAATGTGCCGGTCGGGCTTGCCGGGATTGCCTCGCTGTCGACCAGTATCGGCTACAGGATGAGTTCGCTGTACGACTCCCTGATGGCCAGACCTGACTCGGTGACTTACAGCCGGACGGGGATGCTGTTTGGCTCGCAGATTGTGGCCGAAACCAGTGATTTCACCACGCAGAATCCTGAACTGGCACAGATGCTGCCGGATTATGTGGAAAACTGTGTGATAGGAGACATTCTGCTTAACGGCAAATATTCGATCAACGAATTGCTGAATTCCACTGACCCTCTGACGCTCATCACCAGCAACCCGAGTCCGTTACGCGGTATTTTTAAAATGACGTCCTCTTCACGGCAGTTTCTGACCTGCCAGCAGGCGGCAGCGGAAATCAAAACCCTGGCCAATATTGAAGCGAACCTGGGGAGCGCCACCTTCACCTGGCTGACACAGAAGATATTTGGCAACAAGGTCAACGGGGCGACCCTGCTCGCGAATGCCATGGGAGACAGTTATGGTTACTTCTATGCCGGGGGGATGAGTGCGGCGCAAATCATGAAGAACAACATCACCAACACGGCAGTGCGCCAGGGGATAAAAGGATTTGCGGCACGGTCCTCGGATACAGCCAACCTGCTGAATCTTGCAACAGAAAACGCGGCGACCAAACAGCGTCTCAGTTGGGCATCCGGGACGGAACTGGCCACAAGGACGCTGCCGTTTGCGCAGTCACTGTTGATGCTGATCCTGGTGTGTCTGTTCCCGCTGATGATAGCGCTGGCAGCAACCAGCCACAGTCTCTTCGGCCTGACCACACTGAAGATCTATGTGGGTGGGTTCATCTATTTCCAGATGTGGCCCATCATGTTTGCGATCCTCAACTACGCCTCGAACTACTGGCTGCAGTCAAAGACCGGCGGGACACTTCTGGTCCTGGCCAACCGGGATATTGTGGCACTCCAGCATTCTGATGTGGCGAATCTGGCCGGTTATCTGTCGCTCTCAATACCGGTACTGTCGTATTACCTGACCCGGGGGGCCGCAGTCATAGGTTCCCAGGTGGCGGGCGGAATGCTCAGCTCGGCGGCGTTCACGGCAGCCGGCGTGTCATCAACCACGGCAGACGGGAACTGGTCGTTTAACAACATGTCGATGGACAATGTTAACCAGAACAAGATGGATACCAACCTGGTGCAACGTCAGGGCCAGCAGACCTGGCAGGCTGATAATGGTTCCTCGCAGACGATGACTGCCGGTGGTCACACGGTGATAGATGGTTCAGGGGCGATGTCAAACCTGCCGGTGAATATGCGGCTCAGCCAGCTGGCCAGCAGCGGGTTCCAGGAGTCCGCGCGGCAGTCGCAGGTTCAGGCGCAGACCGCGCTGGATGGCTATAACCACAGTGTCACCAGTGGCTGGTCACAGCTTTCGCAGGTGTCAAACCAGACCGGTACCAGCGACAGTCTGACGCAGGGCAGTGAGAACAGCCAGGTGGCTAACGCCACGCGTGGTGCCAGCATGATGATGTCGGCAGCGGAAAGCTACGCGAAAGCAAATAACATTTCCACTCAGGAGGCCTATAACAAGCTGATGGATATCAGTAACCAGGGTTCCCTGTCTGCAGGTGTAAAAACAACTCTTGGTGGCGGAGTGAATCTTGGTGTCGCCAAGTGGGGTGCCGAAGGGAATCTGTCCGCTGATACCCGTCATTCAACAGGGAGTTCTCGCGGTATTCAGGACTCGGGGTCGCATTCTCAGGATATGCGGCATGACCAGAACAGCCAGACTGTTAACGATTTCAGGCAGGGGATGGACATGGTTACCAGTAGCCGTGTGACGGACGGTTCAAGCCATGCGCAGAATGCGGCGACCAGTAATGTTCAGCAGTTTGCTGCCACGCTGAATGATGCGCAAAGCCAGTATCATCAGTACACAACCAGCTCCACCAACAGCAACGAATTCAGCCGGATGGCGACGCTGGCGCAAAACCAGAGTGCCAGTCTCGATACTAACTACACCCAGGAGTTTGTGGACTGGGCTGCGAATAAGTACGGTGATAAGGCTCAGGGCATTCTGACCAGTGCCCCAAGTGCGCGCGAAGCAGCGATGGAGTTCGTTAATGAACGTCTCAAACCTGAAATTATGGGGGATTACCATCAGGGGCGGTCTGACCTTCAAAGCGGGGCAGAGCATCCTGCCTTCAGTGGAGCCCATATCGTTCACACGCCATCGATGAGTAACGGTGATTCCGGAGGCCAGGTGACTGCAGGCGGACAGTACTCTCCGGCTAACACGCAGACCGCAGGACAGGGTCATGAAAGCCCGGGGGGCGGCTATGATGTGCAGCGCGATCGGGTGTATCCGTCAGAAATTCAGAGCAGTCAGGAGTATGAACAGTCTGGCTCGCGAATTTCACCCCGGAATTATACCGGGCAACCTGAACAACATTATGACCGGGAAGAGGGCAATAATCGCGGCTTTTCTGGTACTTCAGCCCCGTATTCTGGTTTGGGGTCAGATGTAACAGAAGCCCCGTATCAGGCTCAGGGTCATGCCAGTGAAAATGGCTCGTCAGGTGACATTCCTTCGCGGGGGGGCACTGTTATCAGAGGGGAGAATGTTACCGGAAATGATATGCAGAACGTTTACAGAGAGAATGAGATGAGATTACACAGTCTGTCCGGCCAGGGTTTTGGCCCGCAGAATGAACTACAGCGGCAGGTTGCGGGACAACGATCTGAAATTGAACAAAATATGAATAAATCTGCGGGCGAAATTGATAAAAAACAATCCACTGTTCAGGCATCCAGTGATATCCTGAAAGGAGAGCATTTAAGTACATCTAGTAATTTTAAAATTCAACGGAAAGAAGCTGAGATTGACCAGCAGATGCCAGTTATAGATAGTGCTGAAAAAAGAAAGCTAGAAGAGCAGTTGCTGGAATTGAGGAAAAAGGCCGATTAGGAGGATAAATGTTAAGAGCAAATCTGTGTAGAATCTCTTACATCCCAGTGTTCAGTATATATGCGGTATTACCAGTCATTCATGATGTGATTCCATATCATAATGGTTATTACAGCGAAGATTGGGCCGCATTGGCAGGTATGTATGCATTGGGTGTATTAATATCCTTACCACTGTACTATCTTCTTAAAAAAATTGATGATAAAGGTGTATATAAGGGAGCACTAGCCTCAGTAGTTAGACGCGCATTATTCTCAATTTTCCTACAATTGTCATGCCTCTACTTCTTCTGGGAAAAATCAGCTTATTTATATCTGTCGATATCTGTAGTCATGGGGCTCTCAGTTGCTATCCTTACAGTTGGTAGGAAGAACTGGGGGCTGATTAAAAATGCAGGCAACACCTACGAAGTTCGTGATAATGGAACTTATAAACTCAAAGACTCAGGTTCGTCAGGGTATAAAACTGGTATCCTTGGCAAGGAACTCACATTGGTTGAGATCTCATCGGGTCAATTTTTAGGTCATGATTCGGATTCATTAGTTCAGCCTATTAATAGTGATTTAAGCAACGCTGATTTTAAACAAGATACTGTTATAAACCCTTCTTCCGGAATGCCAATGACCGGAGGTATCTCAGGTTTGGATATACATGGGAACTCATGGGGAACAAACTTCAACGAACCTTCAAATACGTATGACCCTAGTCGTGGTTACTAAGAGTAATGGGAGCGATTGACTCCCTTTTCCACATTTAGTTACGAACTCCAATTATTTAAAACCTAAAATATTCATCTAATCTGCCGATAACAGTCCTGTTAGCGCTCCGCCGTTAGCAGGACATTTTTTTATGCAAAGGAAAATACATGAAATTAAAACAATATGCCGTTGTAACTTTAATTGCCTCCACCCTGGCACTGTCTGGTTGTGGCGCCATGTCCACAGCGGTGAAAAAGCGTAATCTCGAAGTTAAAACGCAGATGAGCGAAACCATCTGGCTGGAACCTTCATCTGAGAAAACGGTTTACCTCCAGATCCGCAATACCTCTGACAAAGACATGTCCGGCCTTCAGTCTCAAATTACCAGTGAACTGGCAGCAAAAGGGTATCGTGTCACCAGTTCACCTGATGGTGCTTATTTCTGGATTCAGGCGAATGTGCTGAAAGCTGAAAAGATGGACCTGCGTGAAGCCCAGGGATTCCTGAAAACCGGTTATGAAGGTGCGGCAATGGGCGCTGCTTTGGGAGCCGGCATCACTGCCTACAATTCCAGCTCAGCAGGTGCGACCCTGGGTGTCGGACTGGCCACCGGCCTGATTGGTATGGCCGCGGATGCGATGGTGGAAGATGTTAACTATACAATGGTGACTGATCTGCAAATCTCCGAACGCAGCAAAGCCAAAGTTACGACGGATAATATTGCTGCCCTGAAGCAGGGAACCTCCGGTGTTAAGGTGCAGACCAGCACAGAAGAGGGAAACAGGGCAAAATATCAGACCCGCGTGGTATCCAACGCCAACAAGGTTAACCTCAAATTTGAAGAGGCAAAACCCGTTCTGGAAGCGCAGCTGGCCAAATCCATCGCCGGCATTATGTAACCCCTTTCAACTTCCCGTTGTCAGGAAATCTACCGCGCTGACGATGAGGTCTCTCATCTCAGGGCGGTAACTGTGAATATCCTCCTCATCCAGCTCATGAAGATAAACCGTCTGAATCAGCTGTGTCATCAGAATGTATCGCTCACCATCGATGTTAACAACGGGATTAATTTTGCTCATCCCGGGTAATGACTGACGCCACCGGACAAAAGGAATAATGACCCGGGTGTTGAGATCGATAAGTTGATCGGACTGAGCGATGAGGAAATACGGGTATTCCGGATTATCCAGCTTTCTGAATACTGTTCCCTGATTCATTTAAACACGCTCAGTCCTGCACTGCTGCGGGGAATACTATGTTCAGCGGTGAACTGATTCATGGCATCAATAGCCGCTTTATTCTCCTGTCGCCATCTGGCCTGACGTTCAGCACGGACCACGTGTTCAAGCGCAGAGTTAAGGGCAGCGGAAAGATTGATGTTAAGCATCTTCGCTTCGTCCACCAGGGCGGCATCCAGCGAAATGTTGGTGCTTCTTTTGCGCGACCGCATAGTCGTTTTCATTGTTAAATCCTTTGCGCATCATGTATGCGCATAAATATAGCGCATTTATGCTCCTGAGCGTAAGTGCCCGTGGTTATCCCTGTGATACTTCGCTTCCTCACATGACTGCACAGGTGCAGTCATGTTTGCGGCGAGCGCTGAATTATTAACAACCAAAGGTCAATCATCATGAACTCATACAACTCCCACACTGCCTTGTCCGTTCTGTCTTACGCCTTAATCACAATTGTCTCGACAATCCTGCTCCTGGAAATGTACGCCCCTGACATTATTAAGTATCAGTTGTCACACTCAATGTTCTTCTCATACCTGAATGCGTTGAAATACAGTGGGTTTCCTCAATGGGATGTTCTCCTCCCACTGACTACTTTCCTGCTCTGCCTTACTGGTGGTTTATTCTGCACCTGGTTCTGCGGATTTCTTCTTAAAGCCGGGGATGCAGTCTTATACGCGCTGCGTTGTCTTACTTCCGGTGCCCTTAAATCTCTGAGAACCCGGTTATCTGCCTGACAGATGAGGAATAACACAATGAAACCCTGTGTGAATGAAGGCTGTTCAGAGGAACTCTGGTCGCTCATTCAGCTGGAAAGCGAGCTGGTCAGAGCAAAGGCGTTTCTGAGCGTCTTTGGTTCACTCCCCGAATATCACCGCATGGCGACCGTAGCCTACTGGGCAGGCTATGTGTTCACTTTCCGGGGCATGGAAGCCTGTGAACGCCATACCGTGGGTTATGTTGATGTGGCCGCATCGGTCCGTTTTCTGGCAATGCTGGTCAATGAAAAAGACTGGCGGGCCGGATGTCTGCAGGCGGAGTATGAACTGAGCCTGATCGAATAACCCGGATATTTTTTCTCCGGTTCTCTGTCGCTGCGACGGCGACAGCCTGTTTCCCCCCTTTTTATCACAGACCACGTCATCACCTCACTGGTGATGCGATGACTGTCGGACAAAAATCTATGAGCTTCGCTGGTAAAAATCTCACTCAGGGTGGGCAGATGACTGCCTACCGGTGGCGCATGTTCTTTCAGGTTAACAACTGGATAGGATTCTGGATCTTCATTCTGTTTGCGGTACTGGCCTCGGCCATCTTCTTCTGGCGTATACCCCAGGATACCTTTGATAACGGCTCATTGTGGTGGTTTGCCAGTATTAACAGCAGTTTTATCGACCTCATGCCGGCAACGGGCACACCGAAAATCTATGACGTCCATTACTGGTATGCCCCCACACAGACGCACATGGTTCTGAAAATGACGCTGCCACAGATTTACGGCGATGCGTATATGAAGGCAATGGGCGATCAGGTGTTCAGTGAACTGCAGTGGGCAGTGCTGGCCAGTGGTACGTTCAGCCTGAGCGTGTTCGTGGCCATCGCCTGGTACATTGCCGGCATCGGGCGCAGGGAGAGCGAAGACCAGTACATTTCGGGTATGCAGCTGACAGAAAAACCTGCCGAGGTGAACAGGCTGCTGCGTAAGAACGGCGAACTGTCCGACTTGCGCGTGGGCGAACTGCATATGGTCAGAATGGCCGAGGTGATGAACTTCCTGATTCACGGCACCATCGGTGTGGGTAAATCGACACTGATCCGCTGGCTGCTGGACTTCATCCGGAAACGCGGTGACCGCGCCATTATCTATGACTCAGGCTGTACGTTTACCGAGACACACTATAACCCCGACACCGATTTCATTCTCAATGCCCACGATGAACGTTGTGCTAACTGGCATATGTGGGGGGAATGTGTGGATGCGGTGGATTATGACAACCTGTCAGCGAGTCTGATCCCCGTGGAAGGGGAGTCTGACCCCTTCTGGGTGTCCAGTTCGCGCACTATTTTTGCTGACCTCGCCATACGAATGTCTGCCGACCCGGACCGCAGCATTGAGAAGTTCCTCAAAACGTTGCTGTCACTCAGCATGAAAAGTCTGCGTGATTATCTGGCCAACACCCCGTCGGCTAACCTGGTCGAAGAGAAAATTGAGAAAACGGCCATCTCGATCCGCTCCGTGGTGACCAACTACGCCAAAGCACTGCGCTACCTGCAGGGACTGGATGACGGGACGAAGCCTCCGTTTACCATCCGGGAATGGATGACCCAGGAGCGCTATGACAACAGCTGGCTGTTTATTTCGACGCAGGCCCGGCACCGTAAAAGCGTCCGTCCCCTGATATCCCTCTGGTTATCGCTGTCCACCCTGTATCTGCAAAGTATGGGGGAGAACAGTGACCGGCGGGTGTGGTTTATCTGTGACGAAATTCCCAGTCTGCAGCGTATCCCCGAGCTGGCTGAAACGATTGCCGAAGCCCGTAAATTCGGCGGCTGTTTTGTGCTGGGCATGCAGAACACGGCGCAGATGATCCACGTTTATGGTCGGGAACTGGCCAGAAGTATCTTTGACCTGATGAACACCCGCATGTATGGCCGTTCCCCGAGTGCGGAGATGGCCAAAGTGGTTGAGGATGAACTGGGGCATCAGCGTAAACGAAAAATCCGCGAACAAAACAGTTACGGTCTGGACCAGGTTCGTGACGGGGTGTCGCTGGGCAAGGACGAGGTTAACGATCCGATTGTCGATTATGACCAGGTCATGCGTCTGCCGAACCTGAGCTTTTATGTTCGTCTGCCCGGTGAATACCCGGTTGTCCGCCTGAAGCTGAAATACCGGAAGGTGAAGAAGCATCACCCCGGCCTGATGGCGCGGAATATCCGCGATGTGCTGAGCCCGGAACTCGAGAAGGTGATTCAGGAAAATGAGCGTGCAGCCTCTGCTGCAGGGCTGACCTTCCCGACCGGGGACGAGGTGCTGGAAGGCGCAGGCTCTGGCGCAGCAGCTGCCACTGCCACAGCGGGGACGGCTCCGCAGCCCGTGGTCGTGGAGGTGAAAAAGACCATACTGCCTGAACCTGTCCAGGCTCCGGAGTCAGATCGCCAGACGTCACCGGTCATCACCCCGCCAGTTGTTAGCAAAAGTGCAGTGAAGCCCTCTTACTCAGCAGAAAAGAATCATGCAGATATTCCCGTACCAGCCCCGGGCACTTTACCTGCATCCACCACTGTGGCAACGGTTTCACCGGAACCCTCTGTTCCGGCACCTGACGGACAGCATGTTGCATTACCGGCAGCACTGCGTGCACTCCGCCATCGCCATCCTGAGCCCGAACCGCCAACCACATCCGGCCTGAGTATGTTGCACAGGGCCCGCCAGCGCCCTGCTGTTACAGGTGCAGGTCCGCAGGAAGACGGGGGGGCAGGCGGTGAGTCCATGAACCTGGATATGCAGGTGACCGTCCGGCCAGACGGGGAACTGACCGTGACGACGGCCGGAAAACCGGTGTCACCGGACAGGCCGGATGAGGAACACCGGACGAACCGCCTGCTGGCCCGGGACGAAGAAAACATTCTCCGTCATCGCGATGCAGACGACCCGGGGTACGACGAGAACGATCACCATTACTACGACAGAGAGCCTGAACTATGATGTCAGTGGCCCCCATTGCGTCGGCAGCGGATGCTGCCGGCTATTACAGCAATTCCGATAACTATTATTTTCTCGGCAACCTGCAGAGCCTCTGGATGGGCGAAGGCGCGGATGCGCTGGGTCTGGACGGACAGGTCCGGGGCGCTGACCTGACGGCAGTGCTGGAAGGCCGTCTGCCGGACGGGTCACGTCTCGGTAAAGAGATTAATGGCAACCATGTTCATCGTCCCGGTCATGACCTGACCTTCTCTGCCCCCAAAAGTGTCTCCATCCTGGCACTTATCGGAGGGGATAAGGCAATGCTGGAAGCCCATAACCATGCTGTCCGTATTGCGGCAGGGTATGTGGAGAAACTGATTTCGGCCCGGGATACGAAAGACGGCGTCACCTCCATCGTGCACACCGGTAAAATGGTGGCCGCGGCCTTCACCCACGACACCTCGCGAAACCTTGATCCCCAGCTGCACACTCACCTTCTGGTGGCCAATATGACAGAGCAGGACGGGAAGTGGAAAGCGCTGGCCACCGACTACATCCACAATGCCGGTTTTATCGAAACGGTGATGAAAATGCAGGTCACGCTCGGCAAAATCTACCGCAGCGCACTGCGTGAGCGCGTGGAGGCGCTGGGCCATGAGGTGGAGGAAGTGGGCAAGCATGGCATGTGGGAGATAAAGGGCGTGCCGGAAGAGGTCCGGGAAGAGTTTTCATCGCGCGGCCGGGAGATTCAGGGGGCTATCGGCGCAGAAGCCACATTGCGCAGCCGCGATGTAGCGGCAAAAGACACCCGCCGGGCGAAGGTTGATCCGTCCCGCCTGCGCCTGATGGAACGGTGGCTCGGTCAGATGAAGGATAAAGGCTACGATTTAAAGGCCTATCAGGAAAGCGTGGTACCGCGCGAGGATACGATGCGGGACGGACGCCGGGAGCCGGAGCCGTCAGCGCCGGAGGTACTGGGAAGCGGGGCACCTGAACTACCTGAACATTCTGCCAAAGGGGAAGAGAAAACCGGTGTTCCTGCTGAACACAGCCAGGGATCTGCAGGCTCCCGGTCCCGGCAGCCTGATGCGCAGCAGACTCACAGTAGCCCGGTACAGGCGGCACCGGACGTCCCGTCCGTTCAGCGGTCAAAAGCCATGCCGTCCAGACAGGTGCCGGAACTGGCGCCGGAAGTGAAGGACGCCGTGAAAATGGCCATCTCGCAGCTGAGCGACAGCCGGACCCGCTTCACCTTCGGGGAGTTGATGCTGACGACCGCCGAACTGAGTGAACAGTTGCCGGACATGAATGTCATTCGCCAGGCCATCGACGCGTCCCTGAAGGACGGTATGCTTGTGCCGCTGGACAGCGAGAAAGGCGTGTTCACTTCCCGCATCCACCTGCTGGACGAACTCTCCATTCAGGCGCTGAGCCAGGACCACCTGAAATCCACGCAGGTGGTCAGCTTTACCCGACCACAGCAGTATGCGCCGCCGGCGCTGGCGGTCGTGGAGACTGACCCGCTGGTCCTGATGAATGCCCCGTCCGGCGTGGCCGGTATCCGGGATCTGACCACACAGCTGACCGGTATCTCCACGGCCAGCGGTCGCGACGTCCGGGTGCTGGCCAGTTCTGCCGAACGCGCCATTTCGCTGGCCAAATCCGATGACCTCCGGGAGCGGATCATCAGCCGGCAGCATGTGCTGAGCGGTGAATTCCAGCTGAAACCGCAGAGCACGCTGATTATTGAAGGGGCTGAACGTCTGGGGCTGAAGGAAACGCTGGTTCTGCTGGGCGAGGCCCGGGCGCAGGATGCGCAGCTGGTCTTTCTCGACAGCGCCGGTCGTCAGGCGAATGGCAACGCCATGTCGGTGCTGGAGTCTGCCGGCGTGACGCGCTCCCGCCGCACCGAACCGGCACCGGGGCTGGAGGCTGACGTGGTGAGTATTGCCAACAAACGTGACCGCTATGAGGCGCTGGCCACCCGATTCGCGGACCTGAGCGGCGGGGATGAAAACGTCACCGCCGTGGTGGTTGGTAAACGTGAACAGGCCCACCTCACCGGCCTGATACGGGATGCGCTGCAGAATGCCGGGCAGCTGGAGCGCAACGGCATCAGCATTGAGGCCCGTTCCCCGGTGTGGCTCGACAGTAAGACCCGGCGTATGCCGGGCTCGTACCGTCCGGGCATGGTGCTCGAGAACCGCAGCGACGCGAAAGAACGCCATTCATTTGTTATCGACCGTGTCCATGAGGACACGCGCATACTGTCCCTGATTGACGGTGACGGCGTCCTGACCCGGATGAAAATCAGCGATGTCACCGCCGACTGGCGTCTCTTTAACCGTGAGACGCTGAACGTCGCCAGTGGGGAGCGGCTGATAGCCGTTGCCGGCGACCGGGAGCATGGGCTTAAGGCAAAAGACCGCCTCGGGGTCACTGGCATCAGTGAGAAGGGTATCCAGGTCACGCGCGGTACCGACACACTGACTCTCCCGAAAGACCGGCCCCTGTATGTCACGCATGCCTACGTCAGCGCCCCGGGGGGGCGTGATAACGACCGGGGCGTGGTCCTGGCAGCGCTCAACAGCCGGGATATTTCATCGCAGACCATGAACTCACTGGCACAGAGCGGGCATCGCGCGGAGGTGTTTACCGCCGAAGTGCAGGACCGGGCTGAAGCCCGCCTGCAGCGAATGAAGACTAACGTCTCCCCCGTGCAACTGGTGCGCAGCCTCAGTGGAAAAGAGGATGTGAGTGAGGCGGTCGGAAGCCTGCACGACGGCGTGCGGACCGATGCCAGCCTGGCCGTCTGGCGTGCGGTGAATGACCAGCGCAGCGTGGCGTTCAGCGAACTGGCGCTCACGGAGGCTGCAGGGAAATACCATCCTGACATTGAGCAGACAGAGCATGAAATTGCCGCAATGGTAAAGGCCGGGGAACTGCTGCGTGTGTCGGTCCGGGGGGAGCCACTGTTGATTGCCCGCTCAACGTGGGAGATGGAAAAAGCCATTCTGCGCACGGTGGAGGAGGGTAAAAACACCCAGCTTCCGCTACTGGATCAGGTTCCCGATGTGGTGCTGAACGGGCTGACAGAGGGGCAGAAACAGTCCACCACCCTGGTGCTCGGTACCACGGACCAGTTTATCGGGATTCAGGGTTATGCCGGGGTGGGGAAAACTACGCAGATGAAGGCGGTGGTCGCGGCACTCGATACGCTGCCGTCAGATGTACGACCGCAGCTGACGGGACTTGCCCCGACACATCAGGCGGTGAAAGAGATGAGCGACGTTGGCGTCCGGGCGCAGACCATTAAATCCTTTATTGTGGAGTATGAACAGGCCACTGCAGGCGGTGAAAAACCTGACTACCGGGGCCAGGTGTTTCTCATCGATGAGTCCTCGATGGTGGGTAACCAGGACACGGCCGCCCTGTTTCAGGCCATTGCTGCCGGGGAGGGCCGCGCAGTCTCGATGGGGGATATTGACCAGTTTGAGTCAGTCGATTCCGGGGCACCGTTTAAGCTGATGCAGGAGCGCAGCCCGATGGATGTGGCCATCATGAAGCAAATCGTGCGTCAGAAGGATGTTCACCTGCGGGGGGCGGTGCATGACATTATCGATAACCGTATCGATGCGGCCCTGAATCGTATAGAAGCGCAGCCCGCTGACCGTGTGGCACGTGAGGCTGGCGTGCCGGTCCCGGCCAGTGCATTTCAGGAAACGGCCACGCCGGTGGGCGATATTGTGGCGGACTGGACAGGCCGGACCGTGGATGCGCGGGCGCGGACCCTTATCATCACGCAGCTGAACGCTGACCGCCGGGCGGTGAATGCCGGCATTCATGACACGCTGACCGCGCGGGGCGAGCTGGGGGGGCTGGCGGTCAGGGTGCCGGTGCTGGAGAAAATCACCCACACCCGCCATGAATTCAACCAGACGCAGGCCTGGCAGGCGGGAATGGTGGTGAAACGTGGCGACCGCTATCAGGATGTGCTGGCTGTAGATCGGCACGGCAGCACGGTCACCGTCCGTGATGAAGAGGGCAATATCGGGCTGTATTCACCGAAGGAGCTTATCACCGGCGATGTACAGTTGTTTCAGCGCGAGGAGAGGGAAGTCCGGGCCGGTGACCTGCTGAAATTTACGCTCACGGACCGCGAGCAGGGACAGACCGGTAACCAGCGTTATACCGTGGAGTCTGTCAGCGAATCAGGGGATATCCGCCTGACGTCAGAAAAAGGCCGCATCATCATTAACCCGAAGGCGGTCCGTGCTCAGCAGCATATCGACTATGGCTGGGCGGTGACGGGCTACGGCGCACAGGGGGCGAGCACGGATTACGTTATTTCACTTGAGGGTACGGACGCCGGGCGTAAGATGCTGGCCACTCGTCGGGCCTTCTATATTTCCGCATCGCGAGTGAAGGAGCATGTGCAGATTTATACCGACGGGAAAGCGGACTGGGTCCGGGCGGTGAAAACCCCGGAACGTGATATCAAAACGGCCCATGATGCGCTGGCCCCGGAGACGCAGCGTAAACAGGCGAAAGCCATCTGGTCAATGGGGCAGCCCGTCAGTAAGACCGCCATCGGGCGGGCCTGGCTGCGGCATCAGGGAATGCAGGAGACGTCGCTGACGGCGAAAATTATCCCGGCGACGCGACGCTTCCCGGAGCCCGCACTGGCCCTGCCTGTTTACGACAACAACGGTAAAGGTGCCGGTCTGGCACTGGTCTCACTGGTTGCCAGCCCGGAGGGGAGACTGACGCAGGGTGACACCCGGATGGTGATGAGTGAGCGGGGGCGCGGGGCGCTGCTGCAGCGAAGCCGGTCGGGTCACACCCGTGTGGTCGGTGAACTGGCCGCCGCGCTCGACGCTGTCCGTACTCATCCGCAGGACGGTGTGGTGTGGCAGACCGGGGATGAATCCGTGGCGGCTCAGTTGCTCAAAATCAGTGGTGGCGAACGTCGGGAGGTCGAAGAAAGCAGAGTGCAAATCATCAGCCAGAGAGACAGCGAAATTGCCCTGCCCGGGACGGACAATTTACGGAATGAAGAGAGCCCCCCGGTGGACATCAGTACGGTAAAAGAACAGGAAGCAGAGCGTCGTCACGCAGAACAAAATCTGGCCATCAGCGCAGCAAAAGCAGGCAGCGAAACAGCGGAACAGATACCTGGCAGGATTGTTTTCCCCGCCGAAGAGGAATTGAATGTCAGAGCCTCTTTTAACGATATGCAGGGGCAACAGGGTGAGCCTGAACCGGACCAGAATACACTCAGAAGGATTGCGGGCGGAGAGGGAAACTCTGACAGTGATTTCGCAAGAATACGACGTACCGATAAGGAGCACGATGCGGGACGCGTTGCTGAGGTTTCCGGTGTCTCCCGTCAGGTGACTGAACTTGCCCGTAATGAGCGGGATATAGCACGGCAGACAGACACGCAGGAACGTGGCCGGATGCCGGAACACGAAGAACAGACCCTCAGCCGTACCATCCAGAAAGAACGTTAATCCAGCCTCTACCACAATGAAATCAGGCATATGCAAATGAAAAGCACAAGCAGAACAGTTTTAGCCTCAATAATAGTTACAACATTCATCATTTCTGGTCCGACAGCACGCGCAGCAACCCCTCAGCCGGTGTTCACACCGGCGCAGGAGGCCAGAATTGGCGAAGTGGCCGCAGACTACCTCGTCGCCCATCCGGAGGTACTGGTTAACGTCAGCCAGAAACTGCAGGAACAGCAGCAGGAAAGGCAGATGCAGGCCATGACGGCGGCTGTCGCTGAGCATCAGGGGGCACTGCTGGATGATAAAGGCACCCCGTCGTATGGTCCCGCTGATGCGCAGGTGACGGTCGTCGAATTCTTCGATTACCAGTGTATCTACTGTGCCCGACTGGCTCCGGTGCTCCAGAAAGTCATGGCGGCCAACCCGGACGTGCGTTTTGTGTTCAAGGCACTCCCGATATTTGAGACGCGCTGGCCGGAATCCGGGCGTGCAGCGAAAACCGGGCTGCAGATATGGTTGCAGAAAGGGGCTGATGCCTGGCTTCACTATCACAACACACTGTATGCCACCGGCCATAACGAGGGCCGGCTGACGGATGACGATATCCGTGCGGCGGCAACCGCCGTGAATTTCGACGCCGGGCAGGCGGCTGATGTACAGGGCACGCTGGACGGAATTCAGACGCTGGCGCAGCAACTGGGCTTCAGCGGGACGCCTGCCCTGGTGGTACTTCCTTCTGCCGGGGCCCGTGCCGGCAGGGTGACCGTCATCCCCGGACTTACCCGCGCAGATACCCTGCAGAGGGCAATTAATACCGCCGCGGGTAATCCGAAACCGTAATCATCAGGCGCGGCCAGCCGGCCGCATGACACAGGCCAGGGACCGTGTCGCCCGGGGGCACAACGGTCCGGTCAGATAAGGAAAGAGCATGTCAGAAGACAACCGAGACAGTCAGAAAGAAAACGAAGAAGCCTGCGCAATTTTAAAAAGAGCGCTAAGAAACCTGGTGGGGCAGGGCATTATCCGTTCACGTGATGACCTTATCCGCATTCTTTCGGAGGAAAACTTTGAAATCACAGACGTTACAGCGCAAAGCATTACGCTGTGTGCGCCTGACGAACCTGAAAACCGGGTCACGCTGGACGGCTGGCTGTTCTCCGCCGGGTTCTCCCTGAGCGTCCCTGCTGACCACCCGGAGCTGCGGACCGTGCCCGGGAACACCACATCCGCCGGCGAAGGAGAGCACCCGTGAATACAACCATTCTGTGGTTTATCCTCCCGCTGATGGTCATGCTGGCGCTATTTTTCCGCGTGATAAAAGCGAACAGCCCTCAGTCTCCGTTCATCAGAACACTGAGGGAGGCGGGCATCCGGCCGGGAGAAACAGAGCATCTCATCGCCGGCGGCGTATTCCTGGCGCGTCAGGCACACCTGATGACGGACCGGGAAGTGAATTTTATGCAGGGACTGTTCCGCACCGTGGACATGAATCGCTGGTATCTGTGTCCGCAGGTGCGGGTGGCCGATATTGTGCAGATAGCCCCCCGCGTCAGGGCGCGCAGCCGGGCGTGGTGGAAACTGTTCAGCCTGGTGTCCAGGTGGCACTGTGATGTGGTCATCGTGGACCGGCTGTCATTCCGGATTGTGGCCGCGCTGGAGCTGGATGATGCCTCGCACCTGAAAAAAAGCCGTCGCCGGCGCGATATCCTGCTGAATGAGGTCATGCGCCAGGCCGGTATTCCGCTGCTGAGAAACCGTGACAGTCAGGCGCTGCAGACAATGACCGCTGAATTTCTTGCCTTACAGAGTACCGGCGGCTGCCCGCGCAGCTGAGTCAGTGACAGCCCCGGTCACGTACCGGTAATGGGACTGACAGCCTTTTCCCGCCAGAAATTGCTGTCAGGTGGCCCCGGTGCGTTCCTGCCCGGGCCGGCCTTTGCGCCCTGGCGCTTCCTCAGTCAGACCAGAGGTCTGACCCTGCGGCGGGCGCTGCGATGTTTTCTCTTTCCCGTCTGTCCCTTTTCTTTGCTGTCGATCCTGCGGTATCCCACCATGATCCGGGATCATTTCGTATGGCAAATTCAGGTGTGAGAAGGTAGAATGTCAGCGTCTTCAGGTGTCTTGTGGTGGGGCAGTCTGTTGATTCAGTTTAGTTTTGTGACCTGACCCCAGTTTATGTGGGCGGCTTTGTGGTGAGGCTGGCAGGTGGCAGAACGTTTTTCGGAAGAAATGCGGACTTCCGGAAGCAGGAACATGGACGGGAGCGTGTCCGGAAAGACGCTCAGGAGCAGGTGACGGGGAGTTCCCGGAGCCTGAATGCACAAACCCCCCGAAATCTGTACGAAACTTGGCGGAATCATCAGATATCAGGGGGTCCAAAAGCAGGCGCGTGGCCTGTGAAGGATTATAACGCATGCACCATAGAAAACAACACCCGGCCGCCATAAGAACAGGCCGGCGTGAATGAAATACTGATCCCCCGCGCCGACAGGCGTGCCCGTGGCCTTCATTCCACGGCCTGTAAATGCCCGGCCCCGGTCTATATCCGGCCGTCGCACTACAAACCCTTAAGCCGGGAGCACGGTCGTGCCCTGCGTAACCTGATGAGCCGGGATAAAACCACCGGTCAGTGGGTGGTGCGCCGCCGGGTTTCTGCCGATCCCGTCTTTGTGTTCCTGCGTAATACTGCCGGCCGCCGGCGGGCATTCCGTCCGGAGCGCCGGCAACTGCTGGATGCGCTGTTCATCCTGTTCATCAACAAAGTCGATCTGGCCACCAGTGTGGTGACCATCAATGTCTCCGCCCTGGCGGCCGCGCTCAGCCCGCGGGATGCGGATGACCACATCATTGCGGAGCAGGCTGTGACAACGTCACGCGTTTCGCGCCTGATCCACGAACTGGAGCGCTTTGGGGTGGTCGAATGCCCGCCGGCGGAATGGGACTGCGTGAACGGCTGCCGTTTTCCGAAACACGTCATTATCACTGACGCAGGCTGGCAGCTGACCGGGGTGAACATGGACAGGCTGCGCGCGGAGCAGGAGATGCGTCTTCAGGCCATCGACGATGGCCAGCTGAAGCCCGGCGAAACCCTGTCCCTGAAAGCCGCCCGTCGCCGCTGGTACGAACGCTGCCGGCATCAGACCCTTCTCAGCCGCCGGACCCGGGCCATCGAAGGTAAAATGCGTCAGAAACTGTCTGACCTGCCTTTTGATGAACGCAAGCGCCAGGTGTCAGAGCAGCTCTGGCGCAGTCTGAAGGGCCGGACGCAGCACCTGACGCCCCGCCAGTTTGAGAAAATGGTCTGGTCACAGCTGTACCAGCTGGAACTGGTCGACCTGGCCATTCCGGGCGCTTCCCCGCCGCACTGACCCCTTTTCTGGTTTATCCGCCTGACGGCGGAGGCCTTCTCACATCCCGACATTATCCCTGCCTGTTTTCTGAACACCAGCCCCGTGAATGTATCCCTTTTCCTGCAACAGCCTGCGTGATTTCCCGTAGGGGATGCCATACCGGTCCGTTTATCCACATATATCCGCAAACAGGGAAAAAGGATTACCTGCAACTGACATTCAGATACCTGCAAAATATTCAGGGTTTCACCCTTTACTTATATTCACAAAAGATACCTCCTGTTCACTGCATAACTTCTGTGGATAACGGGGAAAACCGGTAATGCCTTCGCATGCAGCGGCCCCCGGCCGCGCGCTCAGAAAAAAAACAAAAGTACCTCCCGTCGCCAAGCGCCGGGCCCCGGTGGCGCAAAAAGCCACCCCAGTGCACACCCCTTACCCCTGCCAAACCGACGCCGCCCCGGCCCAAAGGGCCGGAACACCCCCCGCTTTGTAAGGGATGTTGTAACTAGAATTCAGTGTCGCTGTGGGTGGTGCTGCTGACAGCTTTCCGTACACGCCCGTAAGCGGCCCTGACGGCCCGCTAACGCGGAGATACGCCCCGACTTCGGCCATGCCTTGTCGTGACCACTCCGACGGCGCAAATCATCAACCGGAGTAGCTTTTAGTGGGTTTGGCTTTGCAGGGAATGGGGTGGGCAAGGCAGAAACTATCAATCCGTAACGGCTGCGCCGGTCACGACGCCTCCCACCGACTGCTCTCAGTGTGACTTCTGCTGGCGTCTCCATGCCGCTACGCGGCATAAAGAGCATGCGCCGTAATTTTGAACAGATTCGCAGTGGAGAAAACAGGATGGACTATTCACAGAAGCGTTCCTGCGCCAGCATGAAGAAATGTGCCAGGTCGTGGGCAGCATCGTTTTTTCACTTGTGGAGACAGGACACGATTCCACCAGTGGAAATATCGTCACTGTGCTGCGAAATGAGATTGCCGAAACCGGCAAATGGGCGCCGGACCAGGTGCTTTATCTGCAACTGGCCATTGATTTGCTGGAGCAGGGACGCAGAATTCCGGGGCCACGCTGACGCCCCGTAAACGGTGGCTCTCTCACCAGAGTTGCATCAGGATGAGCAGAACCAGCAGATGGCCGGCATAGGCGATGTAGAAAAAATGCCGGGGCATAAAGCGCGGGCAGCCCTCCGGGCACAACTGAATGCTCAGGTAAATGGCCATAATGGGGAAAACCAGTGTGGGGAGGGTGGCGAACAGCAGCGTGTCTGCCGGCAGACTCAGCAGGTGTGATACCCCGTTCAGACAGCACAGTGACAGCCCGGACACGATAACCCCCGTGCGCTGCACGGCAGACGTCTGCCCGCCCGTTGCTATGACCATGCCGGTGGCCAGAACCATACCCGCCAGGCCATAACTGGCCGGGCTCAGCGGCCAGACCAGGACGACCAGCAGCAGTACGCCAGCCATCAGCCCTTTTTTTCCGTACCTGTACTGTAGGGCAAGCAGTTGCGTGACACCTGCGAACACGAAAAGAATGTTCAGTGCCCACCACGGATGGTGATGCGCAAAAGCCAGGCTGAATACAGGCTGGGTTATGACGGCCCATCTCCACAGACGGTTTGCCCTCACCTGGAGCCGTTCCGGTGTGCGCTGCACGTTCATCGCCCAGATAAGCGTGAACAGGGGGAAGGCCATCCGGCCAGCCGCATACAAAAGCAGGTTGCCGGGCGTCAGGAACAGGGTGTTGATGTGGTCGGCCAGCATGGCGATCAGTGCCAGCACTTTGACCATATCCAGGGCAGCAGGACTGATCTGCCCTAGTGTCTGAAGGGGGCGAAGAAGGCTGGGAACCGTGTGACTCATTCGGTGTATTCTCCTGACGGCACGCCATCAGCAGCCAGTCCTGAACATGATGCCAGAAAGCCCTGCCTGTCTGTGACGTCACGCGAACCTTTAATTTTTCCAGAATTATGCGTGCCGCAAACTCTGATTTATCCCGCAGCACACGCATGGCGCCTACCACATCCTTATTCTGAACACAAAGACTTAAAATATGAAAATCGTTCATAACCCTTCCCTCCTGACCCTTTAATTATCGGCACAGGAAGGAATACATTTAGCGTAAATTTATATTATTCAGTATATTACAAGGAATGTCAGTGATCGGTTACCGTATCAATATTATGCCCCTGGCAACTCCCCGCTACCGTTACTGAGGGCATATTCTTCCTGACTGGGGTCCGCTTGGAAAACGGAATCTATGGTCACTCCCGTTTTTGCAACACCGATTTTGACGATAAATTGGCTTGCTTGAATCTATCCGGCGTCTGAATGGGATTTTATTCCCGCGCCTCGATGAGTTCCGCGCCTGATGAACCTCCAGAAAATATACGGCTTCAATGAGCCTTTCCGTTTTACAGGTTCCTCAACAGGCCGGTGGGCCGTTAGTATCATCAATATCAGTATTCGCAAAACCAGATCAGTGATTCTTTAAACCGGTGTATTTCTGCCGTTATGCTACATAAGTTTGCTGTCGTGCCGTTAGGGCCCAGGCTATTCTGGCCAGCTTGTTTGCCAGAGCACAAGTGACGACAAAGTTGCTTTTCCTACACAGTAGATCCCTGACCCAATCGGCCAATTTGCCAGACTGGTGTTCCAGTTTTTGTATGAATACCCTGGCACATTGAACCAACAAAGTTCGGATCTTTTTGTTACCTCGCTTACTAATTCCCAGCAATGTCGTCCGACCTCCCGTGCTGTACTGTCGAGGCACTAGCCCTGTTGCCGCCGCAAAGTCACGACTGCTGGCGTACTGCTTCCCGTCGCCAATCTCAGTTGAAATAGTACTCGCTGTCAGTGTTCCGACGCAAGGAATGCTCAGCAAGCGCTGTCCAATCTCATCTTCGTCCAACTTTCGTTTCAACTGGGATTCCAAATCTTTAATCTGCTCAACAAGATAGTGATAATGCTGTTGTAATTTCAGCAATAACTGGCTGAGGTATAGAGGCAAACTATTGTCCTCAAGAAGGGTACTCAGTCGGCTAATAACGGCAGCTCCTCGTGGAACGCTGATGCCAAATTCCAGCAGAAAAGCATGCATCTGATTGGTTGTTTTTACCTTATCCTGAACCAGGGATTCACGGACACGATGCAGCGCACGCATTGCCTGCTGAGATTCAGTTCTGGGCTGTACAAAACGCATAGACGGACGCGATGCAGCTTCACAAATAGCTTCGGCGTCGACAAAGTCGTTTTTGTTACTTTTAACGAATGGACGGACAAATTGTGGTGATATCAGCTTAGGAAAATGCCCCAACTCTTCCAACTTGCGTGCCATAAAGTGAGAGCCACCACAGGCTTCCATTGCGATGGTTGTAGCGGGGCATGTCGCCAAAAATTCGATTAACTTTGGCCGTGTAAATTTTTTACGGTAAACAGCCTTGCCGCGACGATCCTGGCAATGAATATGGAAAGAGTTTTTACCCAGATCGATACCAATGAGCGCAATGTTTTCCATGATAGTTCTCCGAATGAAAGCCTGTCCTCAGCATAGTACCGGGAAGGAGGGAGTGACCATCTCATTAAATAGACAGGAATAAAATAAAATTTATGCATGATAAAGGAACTGGAGCAACTGAAATAGCTAAGCATATGGGTATTGCGCGTTCAACCGTATATAAAATTATCAATTCAGAACGTTCACCAATCAATGATTGATTATCTTACAACTGACAAGGTGGAATTGTGAGAACATTTGTTATAATTTGGACGATAGCTTTCATTGCGGTAATTGCTGTAATGTGTACAGTGGATCTTTCATTATATGTACCTTCAATTTACACCGTATTTAATAAAAACAAACCTTTAGTAACTGGTATTATATATATACTACTAATATCTATTTTTATATGGCTAATTGTAGCGTTATATCTTTTAAAAAAATACTCATTTAAAGTAGAGAAATTAAGTTTAGGCGGCGTTAATGTTCTGTTCAATGAAAGTGGTACGTTATATCGCAAAAGTATAAAAAATCATCTGGATTCAAAAAGAGCTATCTTTAAGTTGAAGAAAAATGTGGACGCATTCGATGAAGTTATCTCATCATATTATCAGACATATCAATTTATTAGAGATGAAATGAAACTATTGAATCCAAAAAAAGACAATGAGTTATATAATATTAGCAATGATATGTTAATGGTGTTAAATAAATTTTTAACTAAAAATCAAAATAATTATAAAAGATGGTATAAATATATATCAGATAAGGATGAAGTTATTGATGTTATAACTAATACACCATTAAAAGTTCACCTGACGCCTATAAATAAAATACAAAAGCAATACTATAACTACAGTAAAATATGTAACGATTTTAAAGTAGTAAATGATTTTTTCACATCACGGGTTCAACAAACATTTAACGTGAACACCACCAAATGGGATTGGTAACAAGTAAAGGGGAGTATTATACTCCCCTTTACTGTTTCTGCTAGCCATTACGCATTCTCATTGGGGTAGAAAAAACGTATTCGCACTTATCTTTATCTTGATATGTTAACTCAATCATTTTTCTAAGGTTTTCTGGGTTATTGTGTATCTGATCCCAGTTGACTATTGATATATATGACTTTTCACTCATCAAGTTATCGATAACTCTTTCAGGCATATATGGATATATTTCTTTATATGTTGTTCTGTCGTTGATTGTTATCCACTCGGTTATATTAGGATGAAATTCATTTTTTTCATTTTCACCATGACTGGCTCTAATGTTGTTTGTCCCTGTTGAAGGAAGATTTATAATAAAAATACCTGATTTGCCGTTTCTGGGACTATCCCTCATGGATGAATATAATTCCCAATCAACATGCTTTCTATTTTTAGTCTCAGTCCCAACGAGTAAAATAAGAGCGGATGTATCACGTAAATATTCATCCCTTATTATTTCTCTGATCTTTTGAGGTTCTTCTTCTTCATCAATGTCACCAAGTGATACCGAGCGATTCACAAAAATATCAAAAACATCATTCATTTTTTCAAGTTCGTTTTTGTACCATTGGTCATTAGCATGGTGGTAACTGATGAAAACTTTGTGCTTGGTCACGCTTTTTCCTCATTTATTCTCTGGTTTACGGATTTTACATCTTCATCCATACCGAGTAAAAGTCTTATAATTTATTTTTTCACACTAAGAGATACTCTCAACCACTGGATACAGTATAATCAGGAAGTGGCTACATTCTTCCAATTCAAATGAAGAGAGCAGACTTACATGCAATTCATCCATAATGATCTTGGTCAAAGAAAAAGAGGGGAGATTGTTGAAATCACCCTTACCAGTGGTGCAAATGTTAGACTAATGGATAGTTCTAACTTCAGTAGTTATAAGAATGGCCGACGACATTCCTACATTGGTGGGTTAGCAAAGCGCTCCCCCATAAGGTTACAGATCCCTTCATCAGGCCATTGGCATATTGCTGTAGATATGCAGGGATTAAGGGGGAGTACCAGGGCTTCTGTTCGCGTTCTTCCAGGGGTTCTTCCTGAAATTCAGGATAGGCCGTTAAGCGAAGTTCCTAGTCTGGTAAGAGATAACAGACCACCGTCAACAGCACAGAGCAACGAGATACATGACGTATTTATTTCGCATGCCTCAGAGGATAAAGATGATTTTGTTCGCTCTCTGGCAAACTCATTAATCAGTCACGGCCTTAATGTATGGTATGACGAAATGACGTTAAGAATTGGTGACAGCCTGAGACAAAAAATAGACAAAGGTTTAGCAAACAGTCGTGTTGGGTTAGTAGTTTTGTCTCCGGCGTTTATAAGCAAAGGTTGGACAAATTATGAACTTGATGGAATCGTCACTCGTGCTATTTCTGGTGAGCAAATATTGCTTCCCATATGGCATAATATTACAAAACAAGAAGTTGTCGATTTTAGTCCATCATTAGCAGACAAAGTTGCTCGTAGTACTGCAACTCATACAATCGATGAAATTGCTCATGAGATAGCCGAGCTACTGCATTCTCGTGGTTAATGTTTATCGAAATTCAAATAGCAAAACAAAAGGATCAATCAGCGATCCTTTTTTTATTTTTATGAATATCAATAAATTACATTCTTAACGTACGTTTTCGTTCCATTGGCCTTCAAACCCCTTATATGCGCCAAGCATACTTCTGCGACCTGCGTTCCAAAGGCGGTCTCACGGAAGAGGTATCAGTCAGGCGCGTGGGCCAAAGGACTATGGAACTCAATCAAGTCAGCTATTTCATCAACTTGGCCGAGACGCTGAATTTCACAGCGGCCGCTCGCTTGAGCGGTGTGTCACAGCCAAGTCTGACCCGCGCGATCCGCCGCTTGGAAGATGAGCTTGGCGGGCCGCTGATCTATCGCGACGGGAAGAACAGCCGCCTGACTGGCCTTGGCCATGACGTCGAGGCAGAATTCCGGCGCATGGTGGTCGCGATGAAGAGCGTTCGCAATCACTCGGAGCACTGGGCGATGGGGGGGCACCGCGTGCTGGATGTCGCCGTCGCGCCCACCGTCGGACCAAAGGAATTTACGGCATTCTTCGAGAGCGCATTGGCGGAGATGCCATCCATCGAAATCAAGCTGCACTCGCTCCAGTCGAACGAGGACACATCGGAGGTGCTTTCAGGAAAATACCACGCGTGCATCATGCCGCGTGAAACAAGACCGGAACGCAAGCTGGATGTGCATCCTCTATTTCGGGAGCGCTTCGTGCTCGGCTGTTCTGCAAACCATCCCTTGGCTGCCAACGAGATCGTGCGCGGCGAAGACCTGCTCGAGTTTCCTTTCGTCGATCGCCTGAAATGCGAGTTTCGCGATCGGATCCTCGATCACTTCGCGCGACGGGACTTGCTCATGCGACCTCGCTTTCGATCAGATCGCGAGGACTGGGTGCAACGGGTCGTCGCTGACGGCCACGCCATATGCATTCTTCCGGAACGATCGCCGACCGTGCAAGGCCTCGTCACTCGGCCGATCGACGGATTTGTCTTGGAGCGCGAAGTCGTGATCGCGACAGTATCCGGCTCCACGGCAACGGTCGAGATACGGAACATCGCGCAGCTGGCAGCCCGGTATGAGTGGAACTGAATCACGACGTGAAGAGCTTCGGCGCTATGGAAACTATACGCGCAGCGTATTGGATAAATCTGGGGCGCATGCTATAGTCGGCGCAATGACTGCAAAGATAAATGACAGTGTGTCGAGCTCTCTAGATTAATTATTGGAGACTATCATGAAGTTTGAGAAGTCACAGGCAGCAGTTGACCGCCTGACCCCCGAGCAACGCCGGATTACCCAGGATTCGGGGACCGAAAGGCCCTTCACGGGTGAGCACAACGACAACAAGGAGCCTGGCATCTACGTCGACATAGTGTCGGGAGAGCCGCTGTTCGCTTCAACGGACAAGTTCGATTCGGGTACTGGCTGGCCCAGCTTCACCAAGCCGATCGTTCCGGCAAACGTGAACGAGGTGCGGGACAGTGCACACGGCATGGTCCGGACGGAGGTCAGGTCGGTACACGCCGACAGCCATCTGGGCCACGTTTTCCCGGACGGTCCTTCCGACCGCGGCGGTCTGCGCTACTGCATCAACTCTGCGTCCCTTCGCTTCATCCCGCGCGACGAGATGGAGTCCGAGGGATACGGTGAATATCTCGATCAAGTAGAGGAGGCTTAACATGCATCAGCGCGCTGTTCTCGCAGGAGGATGTTTCTGGGGCATGCAGGATCTGATCCGCAAGCGGCCCGGCATCATCTCGACCCGTGTGGGTTACACGGGCGGCGATATTCCGAACGCCACGTATCGTAATCACGGCACGCATGCCGAGGGGATCGAGATTGTCTTCGACCCGACAGTGACGAGCTACCGGCACATCCTGGAATTCTTCTTCCAGATCCACGATCCGACGACGCTGAACCGCCAGGGCAATGATCGTGGGCTCTCCTACCGGTCGGGCATCTATTATGTCGACGAGGAGCAGAAGCGCGTCGCCGAGGATACGATCGCCGATGTGGATGCCTCGGGGCTGTGGGATGGCAAAGTGGTGACCGAGGTCCAGCCGGTCGGCGAGTTCTGGGAGGCCGAGCCCGATCACCAGGATTATCTGGAGAAGCGGCCGGGCGGCTACACCTGCCACTTCGTCCGTCCCGACTGGGTTCTTCCAAAGCGGCATGAGGCCGGCGATGTGAGCCCTGCGGCCGGGGCTGCAGCGGAATAGGCTTCGCTGCCGTTAGTGCCGCGCCGATCCGGTTCGCAACCTCCGACGACCGCGTCAATCGACGCGGTCGTCGAACCCGGCCTTGAAGCAGATCATTCCATTCAGCCGCCGTCGCAGTGCCAGGATCCAGATATGACAGACCTCTCCTCCTTTCCCATCACGCAGCGCTGGCCAGCATCTTATCCGGATCGCTTGCAACTATACGCGGCCCCCACGCCCAACGGCGTCAAGGTCTCGATGATGCTGGAGGAGACTGGCCTGCCGTATGAGCCCCACTTCGTCGACATCTCGAACAACGAGTCGAAGGATCCAGCGTTCGTGTCGTTGAATCCCAACGGCCGCATACCCGCGATCATCGATCCGGCTGGCCCTGACGGCCAGCCCATTGGCATATGGGAAACCGGTGCGATCCTCATCTATCTGGCCGACAAGACGGGGCAGCTCATCTCAACAACACCCGCCCAGCGGTACGAGACTCTGGCCTGGGTGTTCTTTCAGGTGTCGGGCGTTGGGCCGACCTTCGGACAGCTAGGCTTTTTCCTGCGATTTGCCGGCAAGGACTATGAGGACAAGCGACCTCGGCAGCGCTTTGTTGATGAATCCAGGCGTCTTCTCGGGGTCCTGGATCACCGGCTGGAGGGCCGCGAATGGATTGTCGATGATTACTCGATCGCGGACATTGCGACGTTTGGCTGGGTGAATGCGCTGGTCGAATTCTACGCAGCGGGCGACATCCTCGGCCTAAGCAGCTATTCGAACGTGCAGGCATGGCTCGAACGCGGGCTGGCGCGACCGGCTGTACAGCGTGGCCTGCGAATTCCTGCGAGGCCTGCATGACCATTATCGCCGCATATTATTACAACGAAGGTAAGCGAGTCCGTGAAATCAGGCTCGATGAGCACGTCGAACTAAACGAGAATCGCTCGGGCTTCTGCTGGATCGCGCTTAGCGAGCCCACCGCAGACGAACTCAGCGCGATCCAGACGACGTATAACCTCCATCCTTTGGCGATCGACAACGCCATGCACCCGCTGTGCCCGCCCAAGCTCGAGGTCTACAACGATGAGTTGTACGTCGTCGCCCAGACCGCCGAGCTGGTCGGCGACCGGATCAGCTACGGCAAGATGGCGATCTTCACCGGTCACAATCACCTTATCACCGTGCGGCACGGCAATGCCGGAGCGCTGGGCAAACTTCGGGAGCAACTCGAGGCATCGCCGACGCAGTTCGGCAAGGGTGTCGACTATGTGCTGCACGCGATCTTGCACCGAGTGGTCGACCAGTATCTGCCCATCTTCGAAATGATCGAGGACGACGTCCTGGCGATGGAGCGACGGTCGCTGCACGATTTCCTCGGGCCAGAAGAGGTGGCGCGAATCTTCGAACTAAGGTCCGAACTCACGCGGTTCCAGCGCACGCTCGGGGCTATGGCCGAGCTGGTGCGAAAGCTCGTTCGCGGCCACTTTCCCTGCATCAGCGCCGAAATGACACCATATTTCCACGACGTCGCGGACCATGTCCACCGCGTGCAGTCCATGGTCGACGGCCTCCTGCTTGTCCTGTCCACGGTCTTCGAGGCCAGCAGCCTTCTGGAAGCGCAAAGGATCGGTGTGGTCACTCGCCAGCTCGCGGCCTGGGCGGCGATCTTGACGGTCCCGACGGCGATCGCCGGAATATATGGCATGAACTTCAAGCACATGCCGGAACTGGACACGCCATATGGCTACTTCGTCGTGCTCGGAGTGATAGCGGTGTTCTGCCTTCTCCTGTTCATGCGCTTCAAGAAGGCCAAGTGGCTATGAGTAACGCACTTCGCGAGCTTCTCCGTCCGCCGAGTCACAGCGCGCTTTGTGCGCGAGCGTGTCCAATCCAGTTCAAGATGAAGGTGCTTCCATGACCTCCCAGGTGACCGACGTTCTAGAAGCAGTCCAGTCATTCATCGCCAAAGGCTATGACCGCGAATACCGCGTCAAGGACGGCAATCTCGTCGATCTCGAACTAGGGTCAACCCTCGATGCATGCAGCATTCGCGTCGATGCGGCGTTGCGCCTCGAGAGCGGGGACGACGGCGAAGATGCCTCCAACATCTACGCGATCACCGATCCGGCGACAGAGCATAAAGGCCTGTTGATCGACGCCTTCGACGTGTTCCACGAAATCTGCCCCCGCGACTTGTCCGAGCGCCTTGTGGCGCATCGGGAAACAGCACCGGCAGGTGACCAGGACGCGCCGAGCAAGCACGGACTACGGAAAGTCTACAAGAGCGAGTTTCACAGCGATCCCGAGCGTTACGTTCTGCGCGAGGGCTTTCCAGACTTCCCGCCATGCCCTTTCGGCCAATCCTTCAGCATCCTCGGCTTCGATACCGCCGAGCAGGAATATGTCTGGCTCGTCACGAGCATCATTCGAGATCCTCGGCTGATCAGGGTTCCATACCAGGGCGAAGACGTCATCAGCGACGAATAGCGGTGTCGCTTAGCCGGAAAGGCTGGCCTTCCTGGCCCACACATCTGCAGGCTGAACTTTAAGAACATCGAAAATTAGGAGGTGATTATGGACTGGAACAAGGACCACATACGAGAAACTATGCTCTTGCTGGAGACAGCAGCGTTGCACAGCGCTCGCGAAAACTACCTGGACTATGTCTCTACCGCTCGGCTCGATCGGAGCGAACCGATCGAAAACGACGAACTAGCTCAGGCCGAGGTCGCGAGCGACTTCGCTGAAGCGCTCGATGACACGCTCCATGACTACGCCAATAAACTCGAAAAGCTCAGGACGATCGATTTCGGCCCCAAGTTGGCCGTCAACGAAGGCGCTGTCGTCAAGCTGTCCGGCCGCCACTTTGTGATCGCGGTGTCAACGAGCAAGTTTACCTGTCAGGGGCGTGAGCTCATGGGCATTTCCACGATGGCGCCGATCTTCGAAGCGATCGAGGGTGCCCGAGCCGGGGAGACCGTGCAGTTCAACGGCCGGGACCTCACCGTAGAAGACGTGGAATAAAGCCCTCCACCGCAGCCGGCGCGCTAGTGCCGAACGCCCTGCATCTCTTTCTGCATGCATACGGTCACTTGCAGCCGCGTTGACCTGGCTCATCAAAGGCAAACTCATGACAACACCTTCATTCTTCATCACCCCCGGATACGGGACGCGCCTGCATGACGCGCTTCATTATTCTCAGGCAATGCGCATTGGTGACCGCGTGGAGATCTCCGGACAGGGCGGATGGAACGACGATCTCGTCATTCCGGAGTCGATTGAGGAAGAGATCGAGCAGGCGTTCAAGAACGTGGAACGGACGCTCGCGACCGCCGGAGCACGCTGGCCGCATGTGGTCCACGTCAATTCCTATCACGTCGGTGGATTCCCTCCCGTGATCAACGAAACAATGGCCAAGCTGTATCGCCACTACATGCCCGACCGCGCTCCAATCTGGACGCAGTTGGGAATCGAAGCGCTGGGGCTTCCAACCATGCGTATCGAAATTCGCGTAACAGCTATCATCGCCTGACCCCGCGGTTCGTGCAGGCGCCGTGCCGCGCTAATCCCGCACGCCCTGCGCCCGCTTCTCCATGCATATCATCGTATCGAGAGATCCGGTTATCATCGGCGTGCTCGGAGAACGGGGGGCCGCCTTGGCCTGGTTGGCGCGCCTCGGCTGCCTGCGGGCGATGGCCAGCACTGCCAGGAGCGTGAGCAACGCCGCCGCATAAAGGAACAGGCCGCCAGGGCCGACGATATTCATTGCAGCTGCTCCTATTAGGGGGCCAGCGGCTGTCCCGATCCCGTTGAGCAACAGAAGCCCGCGCGCGGTGCCGAGTAGCCGACCGGCCGGAAGATCGTCGTTTGCGACGGCGAGACACAACGAATAAATCGGGATGCCAAAGCCGCCGAACAGCGCACCTGCCGCAAGGAGCAGCGGCAGAGGCGCTTCCACCGCCAACGCTACGCCGATGGCAGACGCTGCGGACGCCAGCGCCGCACCGGCGATGACAAGATTCCGGGGCACTCGATCCGAAAGCCAACCGAGTGGCCAATGGAAGGCGAGCGTTCCACCAAGAACCGCAGCCATGAAGGCGGAGATACCGCCCACATCGAGGCCGATGCTCTGGGCGAAGTTCGCGCCCATGCCCCAGAAACCACCGATAGCCAGGCCGGCCAGGAAAGCGCCAGCCGCAGCGAGAGGTGATACGAGGACGAGGTCCCTGAACGCGACCCATTCCTGTTCCACCTGGGCCGGCGGATGACTGGGCAGCAAGGTGATCGGAACCACCGCCGCTGATATCAGCAGCGACACGATGAGGAACAATGTCACGTCGGCGGGCGGTGCGATGTTGAGTAACGCCTGCCCGATTGCCCATGAGCCCATAGAGGGGTCGGTTCCGGCTGAGGGCGAAATGACACCCTAAGCTTTCGGTTCCTTGGGCCAAAGATATTCGCCAGTCAGTAGAATGTGCGCCCAGCCCAATGGGGATATGTGGGGAAGAAATTCAGGGGGAACATCCAACCCTTCGTTCCGCCGCTCCGTGACGGCATGACCAAGATGGACGGTATTCCAGTAAATGATCACCGCAGTCAATAAATTGAGCCCAGCGATTCGGTAGTGCTGCCCCTCTGTCGTGCGATCGCGAATTTCCCCCTGCCTCCCGATACGGAGCGCATTTTTGAGCGCATGGTGGGCCTCTCCCTTGTTAAGACCGATCTGAGCACGCCGCTGCATGTCCGTATCCAGGATCCACTCAATAATGAAAAGGGTCCGTTCAATACGACCAACTTCACGAAGCGCAACTGCAAGGTTGTTTTGTCGGGCACTGTTGCAAATAGTCGGTGGTGATAAACTTATCATCCCCTTTTGCTGATGGAGCTGCACATGAACCCATTCAAAGGCCGGCATTTTCAGCGTGACATCATTCTGTGGGCCGTACGCTGGTACTGCAAATACGGCATCAGTTACCGTGAGCTGCAGGAGATGCTGGCTGAACGCGGAGTGAATGTCGATCACTCCACGATTTACCGCTGGGTTCAGCGTTATGCGCCTGAAATGGAAAAACGGCTGCGCTGGTACTGGCGTAACCCTTCCGATCTTTGCCCGTGGCACATGGATGAAACCTACGTGAAGGTCAATGGCCGCTGGGCGTATCTGTACCGGGCCGTCGACAGCCGGGGCCGCACTGTCGATTTTTATCTCTCCTCCCGTCGTAACAGCAAAGCTGCATACCGGTTTCTGGGTAAAATCCTCAACAACGTGAAGAAGTGGCAGATCCCGCGATTCATCAACACGGATAAAGCGCCCGCCTATGGTCGCGCGCTTGCTCTGCTCAAACGCGAAGGCCGGTGCCCGTCTGACGTTGAACACCGACAGATTAAGTACCGGAACAACGTGATTGAATGCGATCATGGCAAACTGAAACGGATAATCGGCGCCACGCTGGGATTTAAATCCATGAAGACGGCTTACGCCACCATCAAAGGTATTGAGGTGATGCGTGCACTACGCAAAGGCCAGGCCTCAGCATTTTATTATGGTGATCCCCTGGGCGAAATGCGCCTGGTAAGCAGAGTTTTTGAAATGTAAGGCCTTTGAATAAGACAAAAGGCTGCCTCATCGCTAACTTTGCAACAGTGCCGTAAAAACTCTTTCCATATTCATTGCCAGGATCGTCGCGGGAAGGCTGTTTACCGTAAAAAATTTACCCGGCCAAAGTTGATCGAATTTTTGGCGACATGCCCCGCTACAACCATCGCAATGGAAGCCTGTGGCGGTTCTCACTTTATGGCACGCAAGTTGGAAGGGTTGGGGCATTCCCCAAAGCTGATATCACCACAATTTGTCCGCCCGTTCGTTAAAAGCAATAAAAACGACTTTGTCGACGCCGAAGCTATTTGTGAAGCTGCATCGCGTCCGTCTATGCGTTTTGTGCAGCCCAGAACGGAATCTCAGCAGGCAATGCGGGCTCTGCATCGTGTCCGTGAATCCCTGGTTCAGGATAAGGTAAAAACAACCAATCAAATGCATGCTTTTCTGCTGGAATTTGGCATTAGCGTTCCCCGAGGAGCTGCCGTTATTAGCCGACTGAGTACCATTCTTGAGGATAATAGTTTGCCTCTTTACCTCAGCCAGTTATTGCTGAAATTACAACAGCATTATCACTATCTTGTTGAGCAGATTAAAGATTTGGAATCCCAGTTGAAACGAAAGTTGGACGAAGATGAGGTTGGACAGCGCTTGCTGAGCATTCCCTGCGTCGGAACACTGACAGCGAGTACTATTTCAACTGAGATTGGCGACGGGAAGCAGTACGCCAGCAGCCGTGACTTTGCGGCGGCAACAGGGCTTGTACCTCGGCAGTACAGCACGGGAGGTAGGACGACATTGCTGGGAATTAGTAAGCGAGGTAATAAAAAGATCCGAACTTTGTTGGTTCAATGTGCCAGGGTATTCATACAAAAACTGGAACACCAGTCTGGCAAATTGGCCGATTGGGTCAGGGATTTACTGTGCCGGAAAAGCAACTTTGTCGTCACTTGTGCTCTGGCAAACAAGCTGGCCAGAATAGCCTGGGCCCTAACGGCACGACAGCAAACTTATGTAGCATAACGGCAGAAATACACCGGTTTAAAGAATTACTGATCTGGTTTTGCGAATACTGATATTGATGATACTAACGGCCCACCGGCCTGTTGAGGAACCTGTAAAACGGGAAGGCTCATTGAAGCCGTATATTTTCTGGAGGTTCATCAGGCGCGGAACTCATCAAGGCGCGGGAATAAAATCCCATTCAGACGCCGGATAGATTCAAGCAAGCCAACTTGTCGTCAAAATCGGTGTTGCAAAAACGGGAGTGACCATAGATTCGTTTTCCAAGCGGACCCCAATTAACACTTGCCAACCTATCTACTGGTTGGTATATTTGATTTTAACAACACGACACACAAACAAAAACACACAACAGAACATCAGGAGCGTCATCATGAAAAACATCATCAAAACCACCCTTGCCATCATCGCCCTGTCCGCCAGCGCACTGAGCTATGCCGCCAGCCCGCAAATGGTTTCCCGCAGCGAAGCAGCATCGCTGCAAAAAATTGGGGTGGTCTCTTCCGGTGGCTTCACCACCCTGGATGACCTGGTGGCCTCACTGGATATGAAAGCCGCTGATGCCGGGGCCACACACTACCGCATCACCAGTGCCACCGGTATGAATAAACTTTCCGGTACCGCTGTCCTGTATCGTTGAATACCCGTTACCCTCGCAACTGCGCCCGGAACCCTTCTGGTTTCCGGGCGCAGTTGTGTCTGAATAACAGGCACCCGCAGGTGCCAGGAGAACATTATGTCCACCCATGACAGTCTGATTGAACTGACTGATACCCTTATCCAGCAGAACGGCTACCAGGGCTTCAGCTATGCTGATCTCGCTGACGGTCTGGGAATACGGAAGGCCAGTATCCATTACCATTTTCAGACCAAAACCGACCTCGGGCTTGCCTATTGTGAATACAAGGAGGCCAGCCTGCTGAAACTGGAAGCTGCCCTGTTACAGCTGCCACCGGGTAAAGCCCGTCTGCAGGGTTATATGGACGCATTTCTCAAATGCGCCGACAGCGGCCAGATGTGTGGCATTCACGCCATGCTGTCCGACAGCGCCCTGTTTGAAGAACCTCTTCAGAAAGCCACCTCACGACTGGCACAAACCGACCTGCGCATCCTGACCAGTGTGCTGGTTTCGGGTCGTGAAAGCGGTGAACTGGCTTTTACTGCTGAGCCGGCTGACGTGGCCATTATCATCGGCAGCGCCATTAAAGGGGCCCTGATGCTCAATCGGATCCCTCCTCATGATGCCTGTTCCCGCACCATGAGCGCGCTTATTCAGCTACTCTCCCGCCCGTAAAGCCACGCCTGTGGCTGCCCCGGTTTAACCGGGGCAGCCAGCACTCAAAAAAATCACCGCTGACAACGCCTGTATTCCGGGGGCCTCAGAAGACATTAAGACTTTCCTTGCGTTTAATTTCCAGTTACCCCTTGCCAATCTATCTACTGGTAGGTAGAATAAATATTAACAACACGACAACACAATAAAACAGACATGCAGGGGGCATCATCATGAAAGCACTTATCAACGACGTTATCGCTGTCTTCACCCGTAAAGCCCATGGACCGGTCATCATCAAATCCGATCTTACTGAGGAAGAAAAAGCAGCTCTGGTACCGGTCCGTACACTCTCTGTTGGCTGGGTGTCTTCCGTGGATGAGCTGGAGCGGGAGGTTATCCGCGAAGCCCTTGAACATGGCGCTGCCGCTTATCTGATTTCTGAGCTTGAGCAGGCCCGTTTCGTTCATGCCCGCGCCACGCTGTTTGCATAAACACAAAACGAAAATAAAAGGACACACACCATGAAAAATAACGTCGAGACACAACTGCGCCGGTTACTTCGTAAAACGTCAGGCCTGGACATTATGGTTCTGCGGCTGTCAGTGATTTTCATCTTCGCCCTGTTTGGCACCTACAAATGGTTTGCCTTCGAGGCCAATGCCCTTCACCACCTGCTGCCAGGCACCTGGCTCGGTGCGCTGTATCCGGCTCTCGGCGTTCAGGGGCTCAGCTACGCACTCGGCGTGGTGGAAAATATCACCCTTCTGGCCCTGA
This sequence comes from Citrobacter sp. 21OH12SH02A-Citro, assembly GCF_027919895.1. Taxonomy (NCBI): domain Bacteria; kingdom Pseudomonadati; phylum Pseudomonadota; class Gammaproteobacteria; order Enterobacterales; family Enterobacteriaceae; genus Citrobacter; species Citrobacter sp. 21OH12SH02A-Citro. Next base: position 57,704 of record NZ_CP114803.1, on the reverse strand, counting down.
TTGCCGGATTTTTCCGGCCGGCAGTGGGTGCAGCAGGCGCCCTGATGGTGGCAGGCACCGGCATCGTCACCCTGAGCCTTCTGCCGCAGCTGGGTCGCATTGACAGCTTCATTATCAAGGATGTTCTTCTGATTGGGGCTGGACTGGTGCTGTTGCGTCATGACCTGCGACGGACACTGATTAACCGGAGGGCGAAGCAACTCAGCGCCGTGCACAAACCCCGCTCGTCTGACGCATTGTCAGCCATGGGGTGACCCTGAATTACGCAGCAGCCTGATATTTCTGGCCAGCAAATATGACACCACTCCCGGGTTCATGGTGAGAGGCATGGAAGCCGCCTTTCGGGCGGGGATCACTCCCCGCTACTTTTTAGAGCGCTACCTGGAAAATAAGTCGCTCCCCGCCAACCCGGACTTTGAAAAACACTATCTGGATCTTATTCATGAGCAGGACCCGTCCCGGTGAGTGAGATTTGTCAGGAGAGCGATATGAACAAACCGTATAAAAAAGACCCACAGACCATTCAGGCACTGACGGAACTGCAGTTCAGCGTCACCCAGAAAAGCGCCACTGAGCGCCCGTTTACCGGAGAATATGACGACCACTTTGAGGACGGACTGTACGTGGATATCGTCTCCGGTGAGCCACTGTTCTCGTCGAAGGACAAATTTGATTCGGGCTGTGGCTGGCCGGCATTCAGCAAACCAGTGGAAAACAACGTCCGCAACCTGAGCGACCTCAGTCACGGCATGGTGCGTACTGAAGTGCGTTCCCATCACGGTGACAGCCATCTGGGACACGTCTTCCCTGACGGGCCACAGGATACCGGTGGATTACGTTACTGCATTAACTCGGCTTCACTGCGTTTTATCCCGAAAGGCGCTCTGGAAACAGAAGGATACGGTGAATTTCTTCCCCTGTTTGAGAAAGGAGATAAGCATGAAAACTGATGTGGCAATCCTTGCCGGTGGTTGTTTCTGGGGTGTCCAGGAGCTGATCCGCAAACTCAATGGCGTGGTCAGCACCGAAGTGGGCTATACCGGCGGACGTAATGATAACCCGACATACCAGCACCACCCAGGACATGCGGAGGCGGTGAAGGTGGTGTATTCCCCGGATAAACTGAGCTACCGAAAACTACTGGAATATTTCTTTAGTATTCACAACCCTACAACAATACTTCGTCAGGGTAATGACGTCGGCTCAAGCTACCGCTCAGCCATCTTTTTCACCACAGAGGAGCAAAAGCAGCAGGCAAACCAGCTTATCCGTGAAATAGATGATTCAGGAGTCTGGCCCGGAGTCGTGGTGACAGAAGTAGAGCAGGCCGGTGAGTTCTGGTCTGCAGAGCCAGAGCATCAGGATTACCTGCAGCATAATCCCAACGGCTATACCTGCCATTTTGAACGACCTGACTGGACGCTTCCGGGATAAGTCACCGTCGCAGACTCGCAGCATTCAGCCCCGCCCATGTGCGGGGCTTTTTTGTTCATATGCAGAAACGAGAATGGGATCACAAACAAATTTCTTTAGTCCATTTCTTGCATACAAAACAATCAACATCCTGATTTTAAGGGGCATATTAGAAAAAAGATGAGGATGATTAGGGTCAAAGGGACAAAGGGACAATGTTTAGAATTATGCTGACCGTTATCGCAGGATCGTTATTTTACGGACTCTCGGCCAGTCTGTGTTTTGCCGGGCTTTTTCGCATACACGCCCCCAGTGCCTGCACAGCCTTCTGTCTGACTTATAACCCAACAGCCGGCTATGTCATGCTGGTTACCGGTATGACACTGTTTATCGTATTTTTGCTCAGCCTTTTCCGGACAACAAAAGCCCCTATTTAACATAAAGGCTTCATTGTACGCACCGCTAGGGGTCGTCTCAGAAAACGAATCTATGGTCACTCCCGTTTTTGCAACACCGATTTTGACGACAAGTTGGCTTGCTTGAATCTATCCGGCGTCTGAATGGGATTTTATTCCCGCGCCTCGATGAGTTCCGCGCCTGATGAACCTCCAGAAAATATACGGCTTCAATGAGCCTTTCCGTTTTACAGGTTCCTCAACAGGCCGGTGGGCCGTTAGTATCATCAATATCAGTATTCGCAAAACCAGATGAATGATTGTTTAAACTGGTGTATTTCTGCCTTTATGCTTCGTAAGTTTGCTGTCGCGCCGTCAGTGCCCAGGCTATTCTGGCCAGCTTGTTTGCCAGAGCACAGGTGACGACAAAGTTGCTTTTCCGACACAACAACTCCCTGACCCAGTCGGCCAACTTGCCAGACTGGTGTTCCAGTTTTTGTATGAATACCCTGGCACACTGAACCAACAAAGTTCGGATCTTTTTGTTGCCCCGCTTGCTAATCCCTAACAATGTCGTCCGACCTCCCGTGCTGTACTGTCGGGGTACCAGCCCTGTTGCCGCCGCAAAGTCACGGCTGCTGGCGTACTGCTTCCCGTCGCCAATCTCAGTTGAAATAGTACTGGCAGTCAGCGTTCCAACGCAGGGAATACTCAGCAAGCGCTGTCCAACCTCATCTTCGTCCAACTTTCGTTTCAACTGAGATTCCAGATCTTTAATCTGCTCAACAAGATAGTGATAATGCTGTTGTAATTTCAGCAGTAACTGGCTGAGATAAAGAGGCAAACTACTGTCCTCAAGAAGGGTACTCAGTCGACGGCACTGTTGCAAATAGTCGGTGGTGATAAACTTATCATCCCCTTTTGCTGATGGAGCTGCACATGAACCCATTCAAAGGCCGGCATTTTCAGCGTGACATCATTCTGTGGGCCGTACGCTGGTACTGCAAATACGGCATCAGTTACCGTGAGCTGCAGGAGATGCTGGCTGAACGCGGAGTGAATGTCGATCACTCCACGATTTACCGCTGGGTTCAGCGTTATGCGCCTGAAATGGAAAAACGGCTGCGCTGGTACTGGCGTAACCCTTCCGATCTTTGCCCGTGGCACATGGATGAAACCTACGTGAAGGTCAATGGCCGCTGGGCGTATCTGTACCGGGCCGTCGACAGCCGGGGCCGCACTGTCGATTTTTATCTCTCCTCCCGTCGTAACAGCAAAGCTGCATACCGGTTTCTGGGTAAAATCCTCAACAACGTGAAGAAGTGGCAGATCCCGCGATTCATCAACACGGATAAAGCGCCCGCCTATGGTCCCGCGCTTGCTCTGCTCAAACGCGAAGGCCGGTGCCCGTCTGACGTTGAACACCGACAGATTAAGTACCGGAACAACGTGATTGAATGCGATCATGGCAAACTGAAACGGATAATCGGCGCCACGCTGGGATTTAAATCCATGAAGACGGCTTACGCCACCATCAAAGGTATTGAGGTGATGCGTGCACTACGCAAAGGCCAGGCCTCAGCATTTTATTATGGTGATCCCCTGGGCGAAATGCGCCTGGTAAGCAGAGTTTTTGAAATGTAAGGCCTTTGAATAAGACAAAAGGCTGCCTCATCGCTAACTTTGCAACAGTGCCCACCGTTGAACGTCACATCCGGGGCAAATGGGCCTGCGACAGCTGCGAGACGTTGATCCAGGCACCGGTGCCACCGCAGGTGATCGACAAAGGCATCCCCACCGCTGGCCTGCTGGCCCAGGTGCTGGTGGCCAAGTATGCCGACCATCTGCCGCTGTACCGTCAGGAACGCATGTTCGGCCGTGCCGGCCTGGAAATCCCGCGCTCCACCCTGGCCGAATGGGTGGGTGCCTGTGGTGTGCAGTTGCAGCCGCTGGTGGATGCGTTGAGAAATACTCTGCTGGAACACAGTGTTCTGCATGCCGATGAAACCCCGGTCAGCATGCTGGCCCCGGGCAAGAAGAAAACCCACAAGGCCTACGTCTGGGCCTACTGCACCACACCGTTTGCCGACCTGAAGGCAGCTATTTACGACTTCGCACCCAGCCGTGCAGGCGAACACGCCCGAACCTTCCTGGGTGACTGGCGGGGCAAGCTGGTCTGTGATGATTACGCTGGCTACAAGGCCGGGTTCGGCAACGGCATTACCGAAATCGGCTGTATGGCCCACGCCCGGCGCAAGTTCTATGACCTGCACGAGGCCAACAAGAGCGAATTGGCGGCCAAGGCCTTGGAATACATCGGTGGACTCTACGAGATCGAGCGGGAAACCAAAGATCTGCCACCGGATATGCGGCGGGAAATCCGGCAAACCAAAGCCAAACCCCTTGCCGATGCGCTGCATCAGTGGATGCTGGCCCATCGCCAGAAAGTGCCGGATGGCTCCGGCACGGCCAAAGCCCTGGATTACAGCCTCAAACGTTGGGAAGCGCTGACGCGCTACCTGGACGATGGCGCTGTGCCCATCGACAACAACTGGGTGGAAAACCAGATCCGACCCTGGGCGCTGGGGCGCAGCAATTGGCTGTTTGCGGGTTCACTGCGCAGTGGTCAACGTGCGGCTGCGGTCATGACCCTAATACAGTCAGCGAAGCTGAATCGGCATGATCCCTATGCCTACCTGAAGGATGTGCTGACTCGCCTGCCGACACAGAAGAACAACGCCATCGACGAGCTATTGCCCCACAACTGGAAACCGGCCATACCTAACAAGGTGTAGGCCGGACGTGTATGGAGAGCCTTCTTCGAAAGCTGGACAAGGTGCCAACTCTAGACGGCAGGATATGCCCTGGGAGATCGATGAGAGAAAGAGGAGGCCATAAGTAGAAAATTTCCCAAGCGACTGGTGGCTCGCTAGGCATACGTGTCGTGTTACTCCTAAGTTATTAGACACACTAGATTTTCCGGGCTTTGCTGGGCTGCGGGTGTCGCAGGTGTATGCCGCACGGAGATCGCAGTTAAACCTGATACTAGGCCGGCTCATGCACTAGCCGGATGTCGATTTCTCTGTCGACATACTTCCACTCCACCGAGGCCCGGAGTTCGGCCAAAAGCCTGTTAAAGCCCGGCTCATCAGACGGGGAATATTCGAACCACGTCAAGAAGTCGAAGGGTTCGCTCTCGCCCAGGTCCCGACAATGGTGGAGACGACGGGCCACAGCAGGGAGATATTGGAGCCCAATGTGAATGTGACGGGACTGCTCCTCAAAAATCTTCCGGCGTTCGTCTTGAGCCAGTCCCCACCATGAGGGGTTTTTCCGGATAGGGATCAGGGCGGCACAGGTGGCCTCTGCTCGACCCAAACTTGGCTGCTTCGCCACGAGACGATCCTTCTCTTCACGCACGACATAACGCTCGTTACTCGTTATCCCGCGAAGAAGCCATTTGGTGCCCAAAGGCTGCGGCGAAACAGAGCCAGCGGCTACGTCGAGCCGGGGGATTCCAGGGAGAGGGGCTCCCGCCACGGCATCCATCCGAACAACGCGCCAAACACCCGTTTCTCCACCAGCGAACGTAAATAATCGTGTATTCATCAGTTTCCTCTCAGGCCTTTCGCCTATTTCTCAGCCAACGCAAAACCGGCATTGCCCGGCGCAACCACTGAAACAAATATAAAAGGTTCGGGGCCAGAGTTCATTGCACCATGTACCTGCCCAGGTTTTGCGATCGCAATATCTCCAGCTTTAAGATGAGTGACTATGCCGTTACCTTGATGATATTCGGCTTCACCTGAGATAACCGTCCAAGTATCTTGGCCGTGAGGATGTACATGGGAAGCTATTTCCTGCCCAGGGTGGGCGTGCCAAACAACGACGACAGAGTCATTGGTTTCCAGAACAACCGAACGAATCGGTTCGCCGTTAGACGGACGAACATATTCATCCACCGAAAAAATCCGCGATTCAGTTTCTGCTCTCATGTTCACACCCATTTAAAACTGATTGGACACGTACTCTAAACGCAACTGCGCCTGGACAGCACATGAAGATATGTACCTAAGCGCCCTTCGGGAAAACTATGCTCTGGCGCACAGAGACCGTCAATACTCCGTCGTGGGTAGGCATGACATAACGGGAGGAGACGGGCGACGCTTTGGTCATATGTACATGAGAAGGTGGCTCGCCCGCTCGGCAGGGTTGTTGTCGATGGGCAGGTGTCCCCCTTTCGATGTAGCGGATCAGCTTTAACCAGTTGCTCGCAAGGCAATTGATTGCTTGCCCAAGGCACTTTGACGACGTGACCTGGGGAGGGGTTTTGTCCAGCCTAGCTTTCAGTTGCTCCAGGAAAGCCTGGCTTTGCGACTGGCGCGTCTGGTATCGCTGGGCATCGCCCGCCTCTTCCATGTCGCGCTCGATGCCGTAGAGCTTGTTGATAAGAGTCAGTGCCATCTCCGCTCGGCCGATCTTGCCCTTGGATTGAGTTTTCTGATGAACTTGCGCCGCGCATGCCCAGCAACCTATACGCTCGACGCCTTTCTGCCTCCAGGAGGCGCTGCGGCACCTCCTGGGTACGGCTAGCGGTGTAATTGAACAGGATGACCGGAAGATTTGGTGGGCCACCGCGATCTCCTCAGTAGCTATAGCCAAACAGGTTGGGTATGAGAAGTTCAAGGGGGGGCGAGCAAAGCCCCCGTTCCAATTGATTCTCTATTCCACACAAATGGCGATATAAGCCGGCGGGTGATGACGACCCTGGAAGCTCTGGCATCGAGAGTGGATGTCTACTCCATCGACGAGGCGTTTCTGGATCTGACCGGAATCGACCGGGTGGTAAGCTTCGAGCCTTTTGGTCGGCAGGCGATTTGGCTCAAGGTGGAATCACCGGACGGTTACGATACAACGGTCAACGCTTGCGCCTGCTGTCGATTGACACCCCGGAAACCTACAAGCCCAGGTGCGACGCCGAGCTGACGAAGGGCCGCGAGGCAACCGCACGCCTCCGCGAACTGGTTGCCAACGCTCAGCGCATCGAGGTTGTCGATTCCGGCCAAGCCGACAAGTACGACCGCCGCCTTGTTCACCTGCTGATCGACGGGCGGGACGTGGGGCAAACCCTCATGGCCGAGGGGTTAGCCGTTGAGTGGAGGCCCGGCCCGAATGCGTGGAGGGAACGCCGTCGCCACTGGTGCGGATACTGATCGCTTTTCAGCTTGAGCCAGGAGCGCCCCGCCGCAGTGATCGGCACTTGTGTCGATCCGAGGAGGCGCAAGAGCCACAAGCCCCTGATAGGACCACGTAACGCGGCCATGCCACTAGAGCACGGCCGCTTTTTTCTTTTAAAAACAAAAATATAAAAAAATCCTGTTGCTTGAGCCGGTGGTATTGTGGGCAACTGCCGACCTGTTGGCAGGGTGGGGGCAACCGCTCGCGGTTGTCCCTGGCCTGTCAATGGGGAACCGCGAAGCGGTTAGGCAGGTATCCGGCTTGCCGGATTGTCCATAATTCCACGGGCTGTTTTCCCCAGGGCTACACGTTTTATATATGTTTTTTTTGTTTTAAAGAGTTTTAGGGAATCAGAAGGCAAAATTTACCTTCATTATCAGTTGCTTATAGAACCCCTCGGTGGGTAATAGACGGTTTCCGGTGGGTAATAGACGGGGTTGGGTGGGTAAACGACGGAACCGGGTGGGTAATAGACGGACTATCCACAGGCTGGATCGCCGGATCGATCCCCTCCCGTCTATTACACACCCGCCTTGCGCAAACCCTGACCAGTAGTCGCCTCGCGCTCCGTCTATTACACACCGCCGCGCTTAGTATTCGCCTGGGTCCAGTGGGGGGAGAACCCCGGAGCTGCTGACGACTTCCCCGCGTTGCGGACGCTCGACCGTCTCGCCGGGTTTCAGCGGATAGCGCCGCAGCACTCGCCCGTATTCTTCGCTCGCCCGCTTTGCTTCCACGCGCACGCGGCCAGACTCCGAGTTGACGCAGTTCAGGTAATTTTCTGTGGCACTGTTGCAAATAGTCGGTGGTGATAAACTTATCATCCCCTTTTGCTGATGGAGCTGCACATGAACCCATTCAAAGGCCGGCATTTTCAGCGTGACATCATTCTGTGGGCCGTACGCTGGTACTGCAAATACGGCATCAGTTACCGTGAGCTGCAGGAGATGCTGGCTGAACGCGGAGTGAATGTCGATCACTCCACGATTTACCGCTGGGTTCAGCGTTATGCGCCTGAAATGGAAAAACGGCTGCGCTGGTACTGGCGTAACCCTTCCGATCTTTGCCCGTGGCACATGGATGAAACCTACGTGAAGGTCAATGGCCGCTGGGCGTATCTGTACCGGGCCGTCGACAGCCGGGGCCGCACTGTCGATTTTTATCTCTCCTCCCGTCGTAACAGCAAAGCTGCATACCGGTTTCTGGGTAAAATCCTCAACAACGTGAAGAAGTGGCAGATCCCGCGATTCATCAACACGGATAAAGCGCCCGCCTATGGTCCCGCGCTTGCTCTGCTCAAACGCGAAGGCCGGTGCCCGTCTGACGTTGAACACCGACAGATTAAGTACCGGAACAACGTGATTGAATGCGATCATGGCAAACTGAAACGGATAATCGGCGCCACGCTGGGATTTAAATCCATGAAGACGGCTTACGCCACCATCAAAGGTATTGAGGTGATGCGTGCACTACGCAAAGGCCAGGCCTCAGCATTTTATTATGGTGATCCCCTGGGCGAAATGCGCCTGGTAAGCAGAGTTTTTGAAATGTAAGGCCTTTGAATAAGACAAAAGGCTGCCTCATCGCTAACTTTGCAACAGTGCCATGCGATGGATATCCGAAAAACAGTAGAGCAACTGGCGGCTTTAGATATTCGCGTTCATTGTCTCGCACTCGGAGGCGTTGACTTGACCAGTCCGGCCGGAAAAATGACTATGCAGGTAATTTCTGCTGTAGCGGAGTTTGAGCGGGATTTGCTGCTTGAGCGAACGTATTCAGGTATTGCGAGGGCAAAAGCGGCTGGAAAACGCTTCGGTCGCCCCCCCATCCTGAGCGAGGAACAAAAGCAAACAGTGACAGAGCGCCTAAATGCTGGCATCAGTATCAGTGCTATTGCCCGGGAATTTAATACCACCCGCCAGACTATCCTTCGGGTAAAGGCTGGATTGCTGCAAGAGTGAGCGGCTGGGAAGATTATAAAAAAATCAAATGGTTATTATGAAATAAAACAGCCTGCTGGGTTCTTTTCCCCCTATTTTTTATAAAAGAGTAGACAAAAGAGGTTCGCGACACTAATCTACCAACTAGATGATTGGTGCTGGTTACACCAGCTATACCTTTTATCAAGAAATTACAGGAGCCATTATGTCTACTACCGTTAAACCTTCTGCAGACGCAGCTGCGATCCACAATACCCGTGAAGCAGTTCGCAGCCAGCCTGGCCTGGGTAACCTGACTTTCCAGATGAAAGCCCGTTCCAGCGGCGGATTAACCGTTCGCACAGAGACCGGCGCCACAATCCAGAACGGCGTTATCGATACCAGCCGTGTGGGGAAATTTTCTAATATCGGTGATGAACCCGCAGGTTTACTCGGCACCGATACCGGCATGAGCCCGACTGAATACATCATGCAGGCGCTGGCTGGCTGTTATACCGCCACCCTTACCATGATGGCTGCTGAAAAAGGGATCGACCTGGACGGTATCGAGCTGGATCTTAATTTCGATATCAACCTCAACGGCTTCCTTGGGCTGGACAGCAACGTGCGTAAAGGTGCGAAATCTATTCGCGTCGATGTTCACCTTACGAGCAAGACCGCCAGTCGCGAGGAGTTAGAAGCGCTGGTCAGCGAAATGCAAAAGAATTCGCCAATCCACGATACTCTGGCTAATCCGGTTGAAATGATTACACGCCTGGCGTGATGTCAGAGATGTAATGCTGCCATTCAGAATGCAGGATGGCAGTGACGTTCAGCTCTGCACGATACTGAGTCAGTGATACAACTTGCTACGGAAAAATAGCAACAATATAATCTATCAACTAGTAGATTATATGGAGTAATTATGACAACCATGACACGGGAACGGCTGCTCAGCGAAGCAGAACACCTGATGCGCGAAAAAGGGTATTCAGTATTCAGCTATGCTGATTTATCAAAAATAGTGGGTATCACCAAGGCCAGTATTCATCACCATTTCCCGACCAAAGATATTCTGGGTGAGCAGGTGGTAATACAGGCGTTCTCTGATACACAACGCGTATTTGAGCAGATAGAGGCGACTGAGAAAAGCGCGGAGAGAAGAATTGCGGCTTACATCGATATCTTCGCGCAAAGCCATAAAGCTTCGCTACTGCCACTGTGTTGTGCGTTGTCAGCAGAGACCGCCAATCTGCCTCAGGCAATTACTGTACAGACATCACTTTATTTCGATATGCAAATCGAGTGGCTCACAAAAGTCGTCAGGGCGGGCATGGAGTCAGGTGAGTTTTCATCCCATGCCGAACCATCAGATATTGCTTTGATGATCATTAATGTCTGTGAAGGCTCAAGCGTAGTGGCGCATGCAACGGCCAGACCCGAAGTCTTCGCCAACAGCCTTAAGTATATAAAACTGCTTCTTAATACCCCTCATTCAGGAGAATGACACTATGCTGGACTGGAACAACTATCGCTCAGAGTTAATGCAACGTTTAGGCGAGTTGGGCAAACTGACCCCCGAGACCATGAAAGGCGTGGTTGCCCTGGGCAACGCAGGTAACAAAACTGACCTTTTGGGCGCAAAAGTGCGTGAACTCATTGCCCTGGCGTGCGCAGTCACAACCCGCTGCGACGGCTGTATTGCTTTTCACGCCGACGCCGCTGTGAAAGCCGGTGCAACCGACGCTGAAATTGCTGAAGCGCTGGGCGTGGCGATTAACCTCAACGCTGGCGCGGCGGTCATTCATTCAGCCCGCACTCTGGATGCCGTCGGTCAGGCACGCGGTTAAGCATTAATAAATTCCACGTTAAAAGGGCATTACTGCCCTTTTTTTATGTCCGCAATAGCCTGAGCATATACCGATGCAGGTTTCACACCCGGTATGCGTTTAACTAATTGCCCTTCATGAAATATCAGCACAGACGGCAGCCCCCAGATCTCGTATTTGGTTGTCAGCACCGGCGCCTGATCTACATTGACTTTCCCCACCTGAATATCTCTATCGAGCCGGTCTGCAAACTGACTGAACATTTCTTCGCTGGCCTGACAGGGCGGACACCAGGGTGCAGAGAAACGTACCACCGATATTCCTTTGTACTGCTCTATCTGGCGGAAATTATCTTCGTTATAAGCTGTTAATGTACGCATGGTGATGACCTCGCAAAATGAGTGACAATTCAGGAATGGCTGCGTTATGACAAAAAAATACGACACACCCATTGACCTGCCTACTAGATGGTTGGCATATTGCCACCCATCAGATGTTTATGCAACTCCAGTGCGCGACGTCCAGTCGATGATACTGCCGGGCTGTGCAAATCCCTGCCGGGATACTCCTTTTTGTTTTTTGTGAGGTATACGATGAGTAAGCTTTTCACCCCCTACAATCTGTCTGGCCTGGCGTTAAAAAACCGTGTAGTCATGGCACCGATGACCCGCACCCGCACCATGAATGACGTGCCGGATGAGGTCGTGGCTTTGTACTATGCACAGCGTGCTTCTGCTGGCCTGCTCATCACCGAAGGGATGCCGGTTTCAGAAGAAGGCCGGGGTTACCTTTATACCCCTGGTATCTACAACGACGAACACGTCCAGGGCTGGCGTAAAGTGACACAAGCGGTTCACGCCAAAGGTGGCCGTATTTTCGCGCAGCTCTGGCACGTCGGCCGTATGTCTCACGTCTCTCTTCAGCCAGGCCACATAGCGCCGGTTTCAGCGGGCACCGTTCAGGCGGTCAATACCACCGTTTTTGCGCTGACCGAATCCGGAGAACCGGGCCCGGTTGTACCAAGCCAGCCACGCGCGCTGGAAACGCATGAAGTTAAACGCATCACTGCAGACTTCGTGCACTCCGCACGCCTGGCGATGGAAGCCGGCTTTGACGGCGTGGAAATCATGGCGGCAAACGGATTCATCTTTGACCAGTTCCTCAGTAGCGAACTGAACACCCGCACCGACGAATACGGCGGCTCGGTGGAAAATCGTCAGCGTTTCCTGCTGGAGACCATTGACGCCGTGGCGGAAGCCGTGGGTAACAGCCACGTTGCCGTGCGCCTGTCACCGTTCGGCCGCATTTATGACCTCGCGCCGTATGAAGGTGAAGAGCAAACCTGGTCAGCCATCACCGACGCGCTCGGTCAGCGGGAACTGGCCTACGTACACCTTTACTATCAGCCGGTGTACACCAAAGCGCCACTTCCGGAAGGCTTCCGCCGCCGTTTTCGCAACACGTTTAAAGGCACCATCATCGCTGCCGGCGGTTTTACCCGTGATATCGCAGAGCAGGCTCTGGAAGATGATGAGCTGGATCTGGTGGCATTTGGTGTGCCCTACATCGCTAACCCGGATCTGGTTGAAAGAATGCAAAACGGCTGGCCACTGGCAGAAAGTGACCGCGCCACCTACTACGGCGTCAGTGGTTCCCCGGAAAAAGGCTATACCGATTACCCGGTCTGGCAGGCGCAATAAATCCCATACGGTCGCGGTTCTCTGATAAGTGAGAACCGACCGCCCAACGTCTTTGAGGAATCATTATGCAAACGCTGAAACCCACCCTTACCATCGATATCTGGTCAGATTTGGTCTGCCCGTGGTGCTGGATTGCTAAAAAAAGATTTGAACAGGGTCTGAATCGCTTTGAATTTCGCGACCAGGTGGTGATCCGCCATCACAGCTACCGTCTGGCCGGTGGTACTCCCGCGATGCCTTTTAAGGATGCCATCGTTAAAAAGCTGGGCAGTCAGCATTCAGCGGAGCTGATGATGAATCAGGTGGGCACCGCCGGTAAATCTGAAGGTCTGATCTACAACTTCGACGGCATGATGTTTGGTGATACAGAAGATGCACACACCCTGCTGGTTGCCGCGCGTAAGGCCGGAATTGCGGACACGGTGGAAGAACGTTTTTATCATGGCAGTATCACCGAAGGTCGCTCTCTCTTTGACCGTCAGCAGCTCGTTGCCATGGCCGTAGAAGCCGGTATGCCGAAAGCTGACGCTGAAGCCGCCCTGGAAAATGACGATTTTCGCGCCACCGTTTCCGACGATGAAGCCCACGCACAGTCTATTGGCCTCAGCGGCGTTCCGGTTTTTGTGATGAACGAAAAATATGCCATCAGCGGGGCTCAGGCAGCAGATAACTTTTTGAATGCCCTGCGTCAGGTCTGGGATGAACAGCAAACCGAATTTTCAGCCACTGCGGGTCAGACCTGCGGAACGGATGGCTGCAGTATTTAATCCGTCAACCGCCGGCAGTTTCACGCTGCCGGCAACGTCTTACCCACCAGTAATGGAGTCAGAAAATGAACACTTTTTTCAAAGGTAAAAAACTGCTCGTCGTCGGCGGTACCAGCGGCATGGGCCTGGCCGTGGCACGCATGGTACTGGAAGCGGGCGGCAGTGTCGTGCTGACCGGGAATAAAAAAGACAAAGCCGAAGCGGTGCAAAAAGAACTGAGCCCTCTGGGACCGGTTGCGGTCATCGCGGCGAACCTGATGACCGAAGAAGGTATGGAAACTATCCGTCAGGAAATTAATGCTCACCATCGCGATATCAGCCTGATGGTGAATGCCGCCGGTATCTTCATGCCCAAAGGATTTACCGAGCACAGCTTTGCCGATTATGACATGTATCTTTCGCTGAACCGAGCCACGTTCTTTATTACACAGGATGTCGTGAAGAACATGCTCGCCGCGAAGCTCGAAGGGTCTATCGTCAACGTCGGTTCGATTGGTGCTCAGGCTGCACTGGGTGACTCGCCGGCCTCGGCCTATTCAATGGCAAAAGCGGGTCTGCATGCCCTGACGCGTAATCTGGCGATTGAGCTGGCCAGCGCGGGTATTCGTGTCAACGCGGTGTCTCCCGGGATTGTTCATACGCCGATATACGAAGGCTTCATGGACAAAGCGGATATCGCAGATGCTATGAAGTCGCTGAACGATTTCCACCCGCTGGGACGCGTCGGAACTGCCGAAGATGTGGCAAACACTATTCTCTTCCTGTTGTCTGACAAAACCTCATGGGTGACGGGCGCTATCTGGGATGTCGATGCGGGCATCATGGCGGTCAGACGATAACCCCGTGACGCTGGCATAAGCCGCCCCTTAAGGGCGGCATTTTTTTGTCGCCAGACATGTCATCAGCAGGCTTCACTAAGAATATTCACGACCTGTTCATCCGTGCCTTTTGTGTTCCCGGCACAGGGTGTTATGCCGGGTTCTGACGACATCCTGACAGGACAAAACGGCCAGAGAGAAAGGGGTTATACACGATGAGGAGCCGGTATCCGCAGTACCTGTGAAATTCTTTTCATCCCTGCTGTCAGCATACTCCGTGGGCAGGCCAGATTTAACCGGATATATCTGTCCCCATTGTCGACAAACAGCAAGCCCCCTTCAAGAAGGACCCCTGACTCCCGGGCAAAATACAGCGATAAATCCTCACCTGCGGTGTCGGGCAGGTAGCGGCTAATATCTATCCAGGCCAGATATGTCCCTTCGGGGATCGAGAACCTGGTTTCGGGTAAATAGCTTTTGAGATAGTCGTGCAGGTACTGGAAATTGCCGTCAATATATTCCCTCAGATGGACAAGCCAGTCATCACATTCACTCCACGCCGCTTTGTTTGCTGCCAGGCTCAGTGGAGAGATGAACTCGTCGTGTCTGAGACGCCACTCGCTTCTGACACCGGGATCCGGAATAATGATATTTGCCAACAAATTCCCGGCCAGATTGAATGTTTTACTCGAGGACATGCAGGTAATAATGCGTGTAGAATCAGGGAAAAGAGAGGCGGCCGGTGTATGACCGATACCGCTTCGGGACAGGTCGCAGTGAATTTCGTCAGATATCACCCAGATGTCATTGGCCAGGCAAATTTCAATAATCCGCTTAAGTTCATCAGGCCGCCAGACTCGTCCGGTCGGGTTATGCGGATTACACAGGAAAAGAATTTTCACACGTAAATCGGCCTGACTGGCTTTGCGTGCAAAGTCTTCCCAGTCAGGTTCCCAGCCGCCTGCTGATTTTTTTAACGCCGAGTACACCACGCGACGCTGACTGTATTCACCCGCCTTTTTAAACGGGCCATATGAAGGCGTCATAATAAGAATACTGTCATCCATGTCGGTCAGAAGCGGGACGAGACGGTTCAGCGCGGGAATAATGCCCGGAGACAGCACAATGTCTTCCGTTTTGAAACGGTGACCATATTGTCGCTCACACCAGCTGCCAAAGATCTCATAGTATTCTTCGTCGTAGATTTTAGTGTAGCCGAGTATTTTTCTATCCAGACGGTCTCTGATGGCCTGAAGAATCGGCTCTGGTGTGGCAAAAGCCATGTCAGCAACCCAGAGGTTGATTAGCCCTTCTGCCGGATACCGCATTGCAAATTCGGACTGTCCCGAAAACAGGTATTCCCGCCAGCCGTCCACGGTGAGACTGTCTGTTTTCTCTCTGCTTACGTACTCATCAAAATCATATTTCATTTCATAAACCTGCCTTAGGTGTAGTCAGAAACGTCGACCTCAGTATTACTGTCAGTCTGATGCCGGAGCGGGAAAACTGGCTCGTGTGATTAACATAAGAGAATCATCACAACTGCATGAATTAATTGCGTTATTAAGGTTCTCTCGCCTTTGTCATCGACTGACGGGGGGATTTCTCGCGTGTCACCATCACAATGCCAGTCAGCACCGCCAGGGCAGAAAATATCGTTCTGACCGTCAGTGATTCATCCAGGAATACCACACCCCCTAGCATTGCCAGACAGGGAACGCTGAGCTGAAGGGTACTGGCGGTGATAGAGCCGAGAGAGGGTAAAAGGGTATACCACAATACATATGCACCGGCTGAGGCGGCGGCACCGGACAGCAATGACAAAGCAATGCCCGCAGCATCATAGTGACCCTGCTTCATAAACAGCAACGAAAGAGCGAGAGCCATCGGCGTGGCGAGTACAAAATTTGCCGCCGTTGAAGCCCCGGCCGCCTGGCCCGCCCTCCCCCTGACGGAATAGGCGGCCCAGGCTAATCCGGCAACGATCATCATAAGTGCACTGTAAAGCGGCGGTGCCTTCGCCCCGGGTAACAGCAGGGCAGCAATTCCTGCCAGAGCAATAACTAAACCGCAAGCCCGCATAACGGAGAGTGATTCCCCTTTAAATAATCCGTGGATCACCATCGCAAACTGTACGGCACCAAAAAGTAACAGCGCACCTGCCCCGGTATCGAGATGGATATAGGCGACAGAGAAGAGCACTGCGTACACCATGAGGTAAAATCCGCTCAGCGGACGCCACAGCGATAATGTAGTTTTTGCGTGATAAAACAAGAAAGGTGACAGGACGAGTGCACCACTGGCCAGCCTGAGGCTGCTGAATGAAAGGGGATCAATGTGGCCTCCCTGCAGGGCCAGACGGCACAGAATAGAGTTTGCAGCAAACGCCAGCATTGCCAGGGATATTTTAAGAATGAGCGCGCAATTGGCCATTCAGTGAGACCTCATAAAATTCTTGTAAACTACCATCTAGTTGGTAGCTTAGCGTAAGTGATCACCGAACAGGAAGCAATAATCAGCTTTCAAACTGGAAGGTGAGGACAGGCATTCGGAATGAATTCTGTTTCACATCCCCAGTAGAGGAAGGAAAACGCGTAATGCCAGATGCAGAGCAGAAGATTATTTTTCCCTGCGATCAAACATATGAAATCAGTTTAAGACCTGGAATATCCTATGAAAAAACTAAAATTTACGTTCAAAAATGCGGCTGGTGAAGAACTGGCCGGATTGCTTGAACTTCCTGAAAATCCTAAAGCGTTTGCGCTGTTAGCTCATTGTTTTACGTGTGGCAAAGACCTCAAAGGCGCGGCGCGTATTGCGCGGAAACTGACAGAGAATGCTATCGCCGTTCTCCGGTTTGATTTTACTGGTCTGGGAAACAGCGAAGGGGATTTTTCCAACACCAACTTCTCATCCAATATTTCGGACCTGCTTTGCGCGGTAGATTATCTCCGCCGACAGTACGAAGCGCCTTCTTTGCTCATCGGCCATAGCCTGGGGGGATCGGCCATTCTGTCTATTGCCGGCGAAGTTCCTGAGGCAAAGGCCGTTGTCACCATAGGATCACCCGGAGAACTGACACACGTAAAACGTCTTTTTAAGGATGATGTTGAAAACATTAACCAGCATGGAGCCTATCCCGTTGAGCTGGCCGGGCGGGTATTTACCTTAAAGAAACAGATGCTGGACAATATTCAGGAACACAAAATCGCTCATAAGGTGTTCGCCATGAACAAGCCTCTGCTTATTTTTCATGCGACTGAAGATGATACTGTGTTAATTGAGCAGGCCGAAAAAATATTCAAAGCAGCAAAGCATCCCAAGAGTTTCATTTCGTTGGGTAAGGCGGATCACCTTCTGACTCATGCTCAGGATGCTGAATACGTTGCCGATATCATTATATCGTGGAGCGAATGTTACCTATAAACAGAGTAAATGCGTTCAAACTCGTAGCGCAGAGGGCGATTTTCTGCAGAGATCGGACGCTGTTTATGCTGGACTGATTTTGCGATAAAGGCTTAGGCCGATGCATAGGCACTGTTGCAAAGTTAGCGATGAGGCAGCCTTTTGTCTTATTCAAAGGCCTTACATTTCAAAAACTCTGCTTACCAGGCGCATTTCGCCCAGGGGATCACCATAATAAAATGCTGAGGCCTGGCCTTTGCGTAGTGCACGCATCACCTCAATACCTTTGATGGTGGCGTAAGCCGTCTTCATGGATTTAAATCCCAGCGTGGCGCCGATTATCCGTTTCAGTTTGCCATGATCGCATTCAATCACGTTGTTCCGGTACTTAATCTGTCGGTGTTCAACGTCAGACGGGCACCGGCCTTCGCGTTTGAGCAGAGCAAGCGCGCGACCATAGGCGGGCGCTTTATCCGTGTTGATGAATCGCGGGATCTGCCACTTCTTCACGTTGTTGAGGATTTTACCCAGAAACCGGTATGCAGCTTTGCTGTTACGACGGGAGGAGAGATAAAAATCGACAGTGCGGCCCCGGCTGTCGACGGCCCGGTACAGATACGCCCAGCGGCCATTGACCTTCACGTAGGTTTCATCCATGTGCCACGGGCAAAGATCGGAAGGGTTACGCCAGTACCAGCGCAGCCGTTTTTCCATTTCAGGCGCATAACGCTGAACCCAGCGGTAAATCGTGGAGTGATCGACATTCACTCCGCGTTCAGCCAGCATCTCCTGCAGCTCACGGTAACTGATGCCGTATTTGCAGTACCAGCGTACGGCCCACAGAATGATGTCACGCTGAAAATGCCGGCCTTTGAATGGGTTCATGTGCAGCTCCATCAGCAAAAGGGGATGATAAGTTTATCACCACCGACTATTTGCAACAGTGCCTCCCCACTGTTCGTCCATTTCCGCGCAGACGATGACGTCACTGCCCGGCTGTATGCGCGAGGTTACCGACTGCGGCCTGAGTTTTTTAAATGGCGGAAAATCGTGTTGAGGCCAACGCCCATAATGCGGGCGGTTGCCCGGCATCCAACGCCATTCATGGCCATATCAATGATTTTCTGGTGCGTACCGGGTTGAGAAGCGGTGTAAGTGAACTGCAGTTGCCATGTTTTACGGCAGTGAGAGCAGAGATAGCGCTGATGTCCGGCGGTGCTTTTGCCGTTACGCACCACCCCGTCAGTAGCTGAACAGGAGGGACAGCTGATAGAAACAGAAGCCACTGGAGCACCTCAAAAACACCATCATACACTAAATCAGTAAGTTGGCAGCATCACCCGGGATATGAACAAGCCAGAACCGCACTTTTCTAGCCTGTATCTCCATCGATGACTCATCGCTTTTTTACTGGATTGTGCCCGACTGAGAAGCTGCTAACTGGGGGCCGGTCGGAATGCTGTGGCGCTCAGTGCGGGTGTGAACGGCATTTATCTCTTACGAGCCAATCTCTATGTCGCTTTACAGATAAATCCGTTGACAGCGTGTCTGACGGGGGAATGTGGCGAGGTGATGAAGCTGTTTAATCGCTGTGGCTGGCTGAACTTGAGTCTGGTGACTCCCTGCCCCACCAGTATTCGCTGATGACCAGACAGGGAGTGCCAGGAAAGGGTGATTAGTGGCGGATCTGCGCCAGGTCGTCTTCAGTCAGACCAGTCATTTTTATGACGGTATTGCGGTCAATGCCGTTCTGGAGCATGGTTCGTGCAATTTTAAGGGTGGCTTCGCGCTCGCCTTTTTCAATGCCGCGTTGTTCACCGAGCTGAATCCCCTTCTCGATGCCCTTCTGTTCAAGCTGTTGTGCGATGGTCATAAGTGCGTCTCCGTGTTGCGGCACACGCTGTGCCAGTTCGCGTACAAAGGCTTCGGCGTCGGATGTTTCGCCTGCCTGCACTATATAGTGTACCAGCGATATCACCTGCGATGAAGACAAGTATCCCGCCAGCAAGATGGGTGCCAGCCGGTCGACCAGTTCTGCCAGGTCCCGCTGGTGAATATGCTTTTGCAGTAAAGTCAGGGCGGCCATGCTGCGATGGCCAGCGATTTCATCATCCGGAATGATCGTAACGTCTACCAGCGGGAAAGCGTTGCTGTAGAGTTTGCCTGCCAGCTCGGGAGCGTCAAATTCATCCAGCCAACGAGTAGAGTACGGATACGGGCTGCGCTTACCCGTATAGAACAGCACCGGTATCACCAGTGGCAGTTTTTTATGCCCTGCCTCCAGGTGGCGCTGCATGGCGGCTACCGCATAGCGTATGAGGCGGAAAGCCATATGTTTGTCCGGCGTTGACTGGTGCTCGACCAGAACATGAATATAGCCGTCGCCGGCTGTAGTTTTCAGGCTATAGAGGACGTCGCTGAAATACTGGCGGAGATCATCCTCAACGAACGAGCCTGATTCCAGTTTCAGCGTGCTGAGATCGCAGACTGCTCGCAGCTCTGCAGGCAGGTGGATTTCCATGAAATCCCGGGCAATATCCGGTTGCGTCAGGAACTGCCTGAACGTGGCATCGTGAGGAGTGGGTGTGCTGTTTTTCTTCTTCATCTGCCCTGGCTCTGAAAAATGACCCGGAGATGTTATCACAGCCTGGAAAAAGCTAATATTGGCGGTGAACGGAATTGCCATTCCTTCAGGGGGCCGTTCCGGGGTGGTTCGGTCCCCTCCCTAAACCATCTTTACTCATCATCAATTACTGCCTTAGCAACTTTCTTCCCTCTCTCAGATATTCTAAAACCTCTTCTCTCCGTCCTTCTGCGGCAGCTGTATATAATGTCGCGATACCGCTGACAGCCTGATGGCGGGTTATACTGCCTTTACTGAAATCATCCAGAACAGTACAAAGGAATTCCTCCAACAACTCCTGTTCTCTTTGAGATATTCTTTCAGCCATATTCGCTCCATAAGCTTAATTGTTTGTTCTGAACCTAACGTGAATAAGTATCGTCAATCAGTATCCTGTTTATGATTGCCGTTACAGACTCTGATTACTGTCATCTTTGATACGCCAGCTAGCCGGGCTGTTTCACGCAGTGATTTTCCGTGGGCCAGACGCAGAGTGCGTATCAATTCATGTTTCTGTGCATCGGCCACCCTGCCTCGGTATTTTCCTTCAGCTTTCGCCTTACTGATACCCTCTGACTGACGGCGTCGACGGTCTTCGTAATCTTTTCGGGCAATAGCGGCGAGCATATCCAGCATCATGCCATTTACGGCCTTCAGCATGCTTCGGGTAAAGTCATCACTTACTGTGCTGGATAGCGCCAGATGGCTGGTCGGTAGATCAAGACTGACGATGGCCAGCTGCTTATCGGTAATTTGCTTTCTGAGTGTCTCCCAGCCTGCATCATCCAGGCGGGTAAGCCTGTCGACCTGTTCTATGAGAATCACATCACCAGGTTCCGCATCACCAAGAAGCCTGATCAGTTCAGGACGGTTCATTGTCGTACCGGAGACATTATCGATATACCAGCCAGCAATACGGTGGCCATTTTGGTTTGCAAATGCCTTCAGCGCATTTTTTGCGCGGCTGGCATCCTGCTCTGAAGTGGATGCCCGGAGGTAACCAAAAACGAACATATTTTGTCCTTCTGGTAACTTTTAAGTGGTTTTGCTTATAATGGTATCACTTATGTGGTAACAATAACATTCGCCAGTATTTTTTCGGGTGGTATATATAGAGCATACCTCAATGTGACAGGCTGACGCGCCCGTCGGGCTTGCCCAACCCTTCGCCTGCTCAGATGCAAGCTCTGAACAGACTCATGGTTTGCGTTCTGGGTCAACAAAATTAAATACGATCACCAGAAATATTTTCTGGACACTTTTTCCGATAGTACCGAAATGACCTGGATGGATGGCATTTTTTGTACATTCTTGGTGCATTATTGAAGGTTATAGAGCGAGGCATTAATTGAACTGAACAGAATTACCTGCACGTCCAGGCAGACAGAAAGGACTAATTGTATAGCGCTATTGCTACACGGATGCAGCTTGCAATATACTGTATAGCGGACTCACTACACAGAAGGTGTGTATGGCACTGTCACAGATCAGCGTTCGTATTGATGAAGAACTCAAACAACGCACGGATGAAACAATGAAACTGCTGGGAACTAACCCCACGCAGGTCATTACTTTGCTCTATCAGTATATTGCTGAAAACAGAAAACTCCCCTTTTCGGTCAGCACCCGGCTTTTTAGCTCAGAGGATTACACTCGGAAGTTAATCACCACTGCCCGATCTGTGTTTGAATACTGGCGTGTGCTTACTGAAACAACGGCAACAACCAGAACGAAAAATGGAATAGCGTATTCAACGGCAATGGCAGCACATATTTCGAAACTGCACAGCGATCTTATATATGACAGCGGCACCCTGAGCGGTGAGGAGGTCGCGTCGTTGATGGCCGTTATGGAGGCCATTCTCTCCACACCCCCATCTTTTTATCGCGGAGAGGCAGGAGGCCAAGAATTGCAGGATAAATTACACGCCGCCGACCAGACAATTCTGGCTATTCAGAAAAATCATGGTATGGAAGCTCAGCGTCGGGAAGATTTTGACTTTCTCAAATGAATGCACTGACGATGTAACGGCCCCGGAAGGGGCTTTTTTGTGGGCGCTGGACAGAATCACATGAATGTCTAATGGCGCGGGAATAAACAACTCCGCCGCGAGCAGCGGGTGATCTTGACCCGCCATTTCCGGACAGCTTTTGTATCTTAAGTTAACGATGCCCGCTGCCGCCGGTATTCTCTCGGAGAGTGATATCCCAGCGCACTATGCGGGTGATTTTCATTGTAATGCGTGAACGCCGCTGCAAGGTTTCGCAGGGCTGTTCTCACATCCGGTTTCGGCATGAACGCGATATAGTCTTCCTTCATCGTCTTCACGAACCGTTCGGCCATGCCATTGCTCTGCGGGCTGCTCACCGCTGTTGTACATGGCTCCAGATTCAGCTCTTTGGCGAACCTCCGCGTTTCATGCGCGGTATATGCTGAACCGTTGTCCGTCAGCCACTGCACCGCTGTGTCGGGCAGCCTGTCGCCGAAGCGCTTTTCCACCGACCTCAGCATCACATCCTGCACGGTCGAACTGTCATAGCCTCCCGTGCTTGCTGCCCAGTCTATGGCCTCACGGTCGCAGCAGTCCAGCGCGAACGTTACCCGCAGTTTTTCGCCGTTGTCGCAGCCGAACTCGAAGCCATCTGAACACCAGCGCATATCGCTTTCTGCCACCGCTATCTTGCCCTTATGTTCACGCTTCGGTCGCTCTGGTTTGTGATGCAACAACAACAGGTTATGCTCGCTCATTATCCTGTAAAGCCGTTTGGCATTCACAGGTGGCTGTCCCTCTGTGCGACGTTGCTTGCGCAGGATGCCCCACACGCGTCGATAACCATAACTCGGCATATCGCTGATAATGTTGAGGATAGCCGACAGTATTTCTGCGTCTGCTTCTTCATTACGCCGGTTACAGCGCCTGTCCTGCCAGTCGGCAGAACGGTTAATCCGCAGTGACAGTTGCGCACGCGACACGCCCATGGTCCGGCTGACCATGGCTATTCCCCGTCCTTTGGCAACAAGGGCGCGTGCGCTATCCATTTTCGCGACTGACCGTACTCCACGGCTTCTTTCAGGATCTCAACTTCCATCGTCTTCTTGCCCAGAAGGCGCTGAAGCTCCCGGACCTGCTTCAGAGCAGCAGTAAGCTCAGAAGCAGGAACGACTTCCTCTCCAGCCGCAACGGCGGTGAGGCTGCCTTCCTGATATTGCTTCTTCCACTTAAACAGCAGGCTGGGCTGGATACCATGCAGGCGGGCGACATGGGAGACATTCATACCCGGCTCCATCGTCTGCTGGATAATGGCGATCTTCTCCTGAGGAGTTTTACGTTTACGGACTTCTTGCCCTAACAGGATCCCGGTCATCTCAAAATTGGTGTTAGTGTTAGACATATATTCAAGCCTATCTCTTATCTGGAGATACAGCTACTGTCTGGTGTTTCAGGGGGCTACATCAGCCGCGAGCAGCGGGGTATTTTAAAGCAAAGAAATTTGATGGTTTGAGTACAAAGTTTTGTACGCTTTTCCCTGATTTTTCACATATCGACCAATCATGTTTTCATCACCATGCTTGCTTACGGTGCATGCAAAGTATCCATCAGTCCAAAATTCACCTCCCCACAATATGGTGATGATGTGTGTGAGTGATTACATCTTGAGTTATCATCACTCATGTTATCGGTGTGAGAAAATTCTGAATGCGTCCGGGACGGTCATGCAGTGTGATAATCCCGGCAGCAATAAACGCAGAAATGTCCGGGCAGAGTCAGCACCGTGCGAAAAGGACGGTCACGGCAAAACAGTATGCCGGGGAGTGTGATTACTCTGAGTGACTGTTTCATCCGGTATCAGAGGAAGCGTGATCGGTCTTCGACAGAAGCATTACCGGACTTAACAAAATACGCAAAGTACAGAGTCCTTACTATCGGCCCCAAAGATTCTGAATCACAAGGGGCTTATTAAGATGTGTGAGTTATTACTGCGAATCATCCAGTTGTTTCTGGGACTGTCCACGCTGGACAAAATGCTGACGCTGATATTTCTCCTGCTGGTACTGGTAGTGTTAAAACGTTGAGGTTCACAGACACAGAGTACAGATGTGATTTCTCATTTATAGAACCATACATATAAGGGTACTGGCATTATGGGAAGCATGAAAGATTCTATGCTGGATATTGAAGCTGAACGCTTTGATGAATGGCTTGAGGAAAATTACCCGGATATTGTCCCTGGCTCTGAAGAATGGGACCAGGCCGCGAACCTGTACTACTGGGAGCAGGAGGCGCTGGCAGACCAGACTCAGTGGGATCATGAACACGGGCTGTTTGTGGCTTCCCTGAATAATGTGAACCAACGCTACCTGCATTCAACTCAGGAACTGAAGAATCTATATGCCCTGCTTGATAAAGAGCAGCCCGAACTGGTGTACCGGATGTCTTTTGTCCATGCGGTGACAGTCATGGAGGCGTACCTGATGTACTGCGCCAGGGCCCTGCTGGAGCACGACTGGCCGCTGGAAAGATACTTTGAAGAGTATTACTTGCCTTTTGCCAGGGCTGACAAGAAAGAGAAGCAGGCGGCCTGCGAGATGCCGCTTTCCAGGTTCCGCCCTGTGGTAAGGAATGTTGTTGCGGGTATGACGTT
Source organism: Citrobacter sp. 21OH12SH02A-Citro (assembly GCF_027919895.1). Lineage (NCBI taxonomy): Bacteria > Pseudomonadati > Pseudomonadota > Gammaproteobacteria > Enterobacterales > Enterobacteriaceae > Citrobacter > Citrobacter sp. 21OH12SH02A-Citro. The sequence goes on along the minus strand of NZ_CP114803.1, from coordinate 32,954 downwards.
TCATAACGTGAAAACCATTGAACGCTATTTTGGTGCCGTGCTGCACATCCCGCCAGTCTGGCCGGTTCAGCCGCTGCGCATCATCGCAGACTGGCGAAACGATCTGGTACACCGTAACGGTGTGGATGAACATGATGAGCCACGAGTGATCTCAGTGCAGCAGTTGCAGAATGCCCTGCAGAGAGTTTCTGACCTTATAGAGGCGGCACACCAGTCCCTGTGTCTGGAAGTGGACTATTTCGGTAACTGGCGTAATGAGGAAAACAGGGAAATCATTGCGTCAGCACTGCGTATATCTCCGGGAGGAGAAGCATCCTGATGACCGGGCTCGTTACCCTGGGAGGGCATCCGGTGGCAGGTTCTCAGTTACCTGTGTCCATCGACTATCCGGCGGCGCTGGCCCTGCGGCAGATGGCGCTGGTTCAGGACGAACTGACGAGATACCTGCTGGCGCCGGAAGTGAGCGCCCTGCTCCACTACGTCCACGACCTTCACCGAAAAATGCAGCTGGCCACCCTCTGGAACACAGGTGCGCACATTAACGAAGCGGCAGAACGGAGAAGGCGCGCATCTGGGAAATTACTGACCGGACGGTCCGCACCTGGATCAATTAAGTGGTCGAAGCCGCAGCGGCCGACGGGGGGATCTTCTCGGTACCGGTGACGCCGCACACGTTCCGCCACAGCTACGCCATGCATATGCTGTACGCCGGTATTCCGCTGAAGGTGCTGCAGGCGCTGATGGGCCACAAGTCGATCCGCTCGACGGAGGTGTATTCGAAGGTGTTTGCGCTGGACGTCACGGCACGGCACCGGGTACAGTTTCAGATGCCCGGAGCAGATGCGGTGGCCATGCTGAAAGGGAATGGTTAAGAAATCATTATTTAATTATATCATGATATAATGATTTCATTTTCCTTGGTAAAAGTGAGTCGATATTGTCAACAGATGTTCGCGTAGCATCCCATGATAACCAACCAGCAGCTCCATAATTTGCGGTGTACCATCTTTCTTTCACCATCCGCTGCTCTTGATAATCTGGAATATTCATCCCCCAGATTTCCACTGGGAATGGTAAATGGTTCTCTGTAGGAGCATCAGTTAGACAAAAATCAGCAAGATATTCATGAGTGGATGAATCATAACGTAGGGGTTTATAAAACGAGCGCTCCAGCTCGTATAGCTTTTGTTCAAACGCCCCTTCATTCAGTGAATCAAGAGGTATGTAGCGATCACTTACCATCATCATGGCCAACTGTCTTACCTGGGCTGATTTTGCACCAGGAACATCCGTAACAGCTATTACAAATACTTTCATACCTTTCATCCAGCCATTCACCGCAATTGGAAATCTACTTAACGCAGACTTCCATCTGGCATCATCAAGCCCCAGAAAAGGCATGCCGGAAAAGTCACGTACAGGAAGTCGATTTAATCCATCCATGTAACTTTCAGAGAACTTTGCAAGCTCAGCAATAACCACAAGACGTTGTTTATTAGCTTTCGCACGTTCGACAGCAATACTGTTTCTTCTGCTATCGCTGGAGTTCGTGTAGGCAGGAGTGAGCAGAACGTCAGATAACTTTGTTTTGCCTGCTTCTATCTTTTCTGCTTGCTTAAACAAGTGATAGCCCAACTTGGTGGATGAGCGCATACCGTCCATTTTAGGTACCCAAGTGTTATAGCTGGTTGTCTCCCAGAGAAAATGAAGAAGACCAAGAATAGATACTGTGTCGCGTTTATTGTTCCGTGAAGCATCACCAGAATGCAAAGAGCTATCTATGGGAACTGACGGACCGGTGACCTGCAATGGATAATCGAGCTTAATATTGATTGTTCCATCCGGCTTCTCTTTCAATGCGTCCTGTATATAACACCCCTGTGGTCCTTCAGGACTGAGGCTGCTATAGAATCTGCAGTCCTCTCTGTGTTTTATGCCCGTGAGTGGGAATCGAGCTAAATGATGCTTCTCCATTCTGAGCCTCACAGACAGTGGCAATTCCTTACCCGTACATAAGCAAGCGGCATATGAATTACAGTCTCGCGACTTTTTAAGAGCCACCTGAAACGGTGTCGTATTCGATGAATCATCCTGCCTGTCGCCACCAAAATAAGCAGGCGCAGATTTATCTCCAAAATAGATTTTCAATGTGTACTGTTTCATAAACCATCCTCGCGCACATAATCATGAAATCATGTTTTCATTGTTTGCCAATTCTTTGCAATCAGTTAGTTATGTATATCATGTTTTAATTATATCATTAAATCATGATTCAATCTTGTTAAGTCGTTCGATTTTAGGCAATATGATAAGTTGGATGTATGTGTTTAATGAAATCATGATTTAATGAAGGGTGGAGATATGGGAAAAGTTATATCGATCGTTGGTCAGAAAGGCGGAGGCTCAAAAAGCACCAAAGCCAGAACACTCGCTGTTGGATTTACTGAAGCTGGATGGAAGACACATCTGGCGGACATAGACACTAAGCAACAAACCTCTCTGAAGTGGACAGAACGACGCGAGAATAATGGTCTGAGCCAAATTGACTGCGCTCTTTACCGCCGGGTAGATACAGCTGTCAAAATGAAAGATAGTTGCCATTTGCTTATCATCGATGGTCGTCCTGCAGCAGAGACAACATCACTGGATGTGGCTGATGAATCAGATCTCGTAATCATAACCACCGGGACCACAATTGATGATCTGGAACCCTCACTGGAACTTGCCCGCGAATTGATTAAAAAGGGCATTGAGAAAAGTAAAATCGTATTCATTGTCGCTAAGTCACCATCTCAGTCGCAGGGCGAAAAAGCTCAGGAGACTATCAAAGCGTGGGGCTTCAAAGTTCTCAATACTATCATTCCATTCAAAACCAGTTACGGTGAGGCACTGGATGCGGGGCGAGCCCTCCATGAAACTCCTTTCAAATCCTTAAACGAAACGGCAAAACAAATGATTGAAGAAATTCATGATATCATTAACTCATGATTTAATGATTTTGGACATAAGGAGTTCTATGAAAGCCCCAGGAAAATCTATCAAACTTGCGCCTCCTAAGGAGAATGAGCCAACTCTGGATGTTACCGGAAAGGGAGCTGCGCCGGATTCATCGGTTAAACCCATCCAAATCAAAGTGCCGGTATCTAAGCATAAAGAGATGAAAGCTTACGCGGCAGAACAAGGAATATCGATGACAGATATGCTCCTTGCAGGATATGAAATGTATCGCAATAAAATGAAATAGTGAATTAATGAAATCATGATTTCATTACCAAATTAATCCCTCGCCCCCAACCATCATGAAAGGGTGATATCATGATTTCATCCTTTCAACTAAAAATATGCGCGCAAGTCACCTGCCTCCTCGCTTACTAATGTCACATAACTTTATAATGATTTCATTCTTGACTGCGGAGTATCGAGATAAACTTATTTGGTCATATCAGTTTGGTGCACAGCTGCGACTCAAGATTAGCTTTTGTTGATTTAGGAAGCAGATCATTCCCCCCCTGGCAGCGGAGTATTGTGGGAAACAGGTCAAGTTAGTAGACCGGCCCAATTATGGGAAACAGGTCAACTTCGCAGACTGTCTGAAGTATGGGAAACAGGTCAACTTCGCAGACTGTCTGAACTGTGGGAAACAGGTCAACTTCGCAGACTGTCTGAACTGTGGGAAACAGGTCAACTTCGCAGACTGTCTGAACTGTGGGAAACAGGTCAACTTCGCAGACTGTCTGAAGTATGGGAAACAGGTCAACTTCGCAGACTGTCTGAACTGTGGGAAACAGGTCAACTACGCAGACTGTCTGAAGTATGGGAAACAGGTCAACATTGCAGACGGACTGAGCTGTGGGAAACAGGTCAACTTCGGAGACTGTCTGAAGCATGGGAAACAAGTCAACTTTGCAGACGGCCTGAACTGTGGGAAACAAGTCAACTTTGCAGACGGCCTGAACTGTGGGAAACAGGTCAAGTTCGGCATGTAATGTGGGAAATACAGCAAGTTTAGTGTCCCCCCGTATGTAAGCAACATAAGCAGGGGAGATATTAGATAAAATTCAGACTATTGTTTTTTATTAAGAAAATTAAACAGTAAGCGACCATCTTCTTCGGTTGTATAACTTACCTTTAATGGCGTCTTCTCATTAATTTTCTTCAGCGCAGGTTCCAGGAAGGTACGCTTCATTTCCGCAATATTGTTCTTCTGCGAGGTTGGAAGCATAAACCTTTCACATAACCAGTCATGTGTGGTGATCCATACACCAGTGCTCCGGAACTGACACAGGCTTTCATAAAGCCGGATGACACGAACACTATTGAGCTGGCCGCAGTCATACAGAGAATAGGTAGTGAACTGAGAGGTTAAGCCAACAAGGAATGGCATGACCTTGTAGTTAAACTCAATCTGCCAGGAACCCCGGCCTCTCTTCATTCCTGCTTCAGCAAGCCACGGACGTTTAACTTCTTCAAACTCTCCTTCTTTGGGATAGAAGGTAACCGTTGATTCGCCCAAAGCATTTACCCCAGCCTTTACATCACGACTGGCGACAGACGTAGCGACATTGAAGTATTTGACGTAATCGGAAACGCTAATTTTGAAGAGAGGTAATACGTCAGAATCATCATCCTGATTGTCGCTGAAATAGGCTTGCATAAGGCATAACCACAGCACACGTTTTGCCTGAAGAGGCAAGTAATATGCGGCTTCGGTCAATTCGTTAGATTGCTTTATACTTGCACGTTTTTTAAACGTTTTAGTAGCTGGCAAGAGTGCTTGAGTATCCATTCCAATGCCTATGGGTAAATTATTATCCACCCATAATGACAGTGAAAACAGAAATTGCAAGCTATCGCGTTACTTATCCACCGGGAAAATATGCAATTTATCCACAAGTAAATAATTGAGGTTTAAACTTGACCTCTTTCCCATAGCTTGTTGATGCGTATCCCATAGCTTGTTGCTATGGAACCCACAGATACGTGATTAATTTCCCATAGTATGTTAACCAGTTCCCCATAATGACCTCCGGTCAGGGCGCGCTGCACGTGGCTTTCAGGCTCCCTAAAAGGAGTAAAATAAAAAAAATAATTAAAAATGACTTATAAAAATATGTCCGTGGATAAGTGGATAAACCTGAAGGCGCTAACCATTAGACTCCGAGCGTAAGCAGAATTTGTCCGTGCAGTTCCCTGGTGCTTCCTCGCTCACTCGCGGGCTTCGCCCTGTCGTTCGGCTGCGGCGAGCACTACTGGCTCTTTCTGAAAGGCGAAAATTAACCGATCCTCGCAATGGGGATATCTTTCCAGCGGGTGGTGTACGCAGGGGAGAGCATATCGCGTTTCATTTGCCAGGATGGTGCAGTCCCTCGCCCGGCAAACCAGACCTGTCCAAGACCGGAATGATTAATACCATCGAGAACCTTCATCAGCTCAGCACTGTGAGGACGTGGTGGACGTTCGTCGAACAACTGCAGCTGCGAAACACAGGAGCCGGTGAAGTCATTCAACATCACACCGGCTTTAGCATACCGGTGGCCATCCTTCCAGATACGCTCCAGAGCCTTTGTGGCGGCCGCAATGACGTCCCGGGTGTCCTGAGTGGGTGTAAGCAGTTTCTCCGTGGCCACGTTCCCGTAGTAAGGCTCTTTAACGGCGAACGGAGACGTTTTGATGAAAACGGAGATATGCCGGCAATACTGGTGCTCTTTACGCAGTTTTTCAGAAGCCCGCTCCGCATACTGACAGACAGCCTGCCGGAGCGAATCGTACTCCGAGATTTTCTCTCCAAAGCTGCGGCTGCAGACAATCTGCTGTTTCGTTGGCGGGGCTTCCTCAATCGACATACAGCTTTCCCCGTTCAGTTCCCGCACTGTTCGCTCAAGGACCACGGAGAAGTTTTTCCTGATGAATGCCGGGTTTGTCAGGGCCAGATCAAGCGCGGTCCTGATACCCAGAACATTGAGCTTGCGTGCAATACGGTTTCCCACGCCCCAGATCTCTTCGACCGGTTGCAGTGAAAGCAGTTTTCGTGTTCGCTGCGGATTCCCCCGTGTCAGGGCGAGCACGCCACGAAACTGTTTCCACTCTTTTGAGGCCCACTGGGCTGATTTTGCAAGCGTTTTCGTCGGTCCGGCACCCACTCCGATAGTCAGACGGGTGCAGTCATACACATGCTGGCGCAGCTGTCGGCCGAAGTCTTCCAGAGCCATGCAGTGCTCCACGCCGGTCAGGTCGAGGAACATTTCGTCAATCGAATACTGTTCCACCCTCGGGGCCAGCTCCTCCAGGCAGTTCATCACACGTGCTGACATGGAAGCATAAAGCTCATAATTGCTTGAAAAAGAATATATTTTTACAGGAAAACTTTCTTTTTTCATCTGGAACCACGGGGTGCCCATTTTGATCCAGGGCTTCGCCTCGGCACTTCTCGCGATCACGCAGCCGTCGTTATTACTGAGGCAGACAATGGGCTTTCCTTTCAAATCCGGGCGGAAAACACGTTCACAGCTGGCATAAAAGCTGTTCACATCGGCCAGGGCAAACATCAGTACATCTCCCGGGGACGGTGAATGATGTGCGTGACGACGCCAAAGATATCCAGATCGTCCGGGTCGGGATAAATCGGCGACCAGGCGTCGTTCATGGGCTGTAGTGTCAGCCGTGGTGTCAGCAGAAGCCGTTTGATTGTAAATTCCCCCTGCACGCTGGCCACAACGATATCGCCGTGCCGGGGCTTCTCTGCGCTGTCCACAACCAGCAGATCGCCATTGTAAAGGCTGCCGTCGGACATACTGTCACCACTGGCACGCAGGTAGTAGGTCGCGCTCGGATGTCGTATGCAGTAATCATGGAGATCCAGATCGGACTCGACATAGTCAGCTGCAGGGCTGGGAAAACCGCAGCTGGCCAGGTCTGCAAACAACGGATGGGCCTGCGGCGGGCGTTCTTTTCCGGTACTGAAAATCTGCAATTTCATCTTTCCTCCTGACGTTTAAATATACTGGTTATAATTACAGTATATTTGACAGCATCGCGATAATCCAGCTCACCTGTGACACGAACACAATGAGTAACTTAAGTAGCTCAAAATGATATAAAATATCATTTTGATATTTTCATCTTTCTCATAATGAGAAATAAGGCTTTTATTTTTTCATTTTGCTCTTATAATTAGTATCAAAGTGAGTTTAATTGACGGAGCATAATGATGAATATTTACTGCGATGATGGTTCAACTAATGTTAAGCTGGCATGGTTTGAAGGAAACGAGCTGCAGACACGGGTCTCTGCAAACTCCTTCCGGCATGGCTGGAAAGTGGCGGAATTCAGTGCAGCAACGTTCAACTATCAGGTGGGCACGCTGAAATACACATGGGACAGCGTCAGTCGTGATGCCATTCCGACAACAAACGTGGAATATCAGTACGGTGATCTCAACCTGCTGGCCGTGCATCATGCGCTGCTGAACAGTGGACTTGATCCACAGCCGGTGAATCTGACTGTGACGCTGCCCCTGAGTGAGTATTATGACGGTGACTGCCAGCGGAACGAGGAGAACATTCGACGTAAACGGGAAAACCTGATGCGTGAGCTGGTTCTGAACAAGGGCAGGGCATTTACCGTAACGGATGTGAAGGTTATGCCGGAATCACTGCCGGCGGCGTTCTCCCGGCTCGCTGAACTGAAGCCCGGACCTGCTGAGACCACCCTGATTATCGATCTCGGTGGAACCACACTCGATGCCGGTGTGATTGTTGGACAGTTCGATGATATCAGTGCGGTACACGGTAATCCGTCTGTCGGCGTGTCACAGGTCACCCGGGCAACTGCGGGCGCACTGCGTGCTGCAGACAGCGAAACCAGCGCGCTCATTGCTGACACGGTCATCCGCAACCGCAATGATCGTCAGTATCTGCAGCGAGTGATCAACGATGCCGGTAAAATTGACGATGTTCTGAGTAAAATTACAGAGGCGATCACCTCCCTGGGCGCGCGAGTCACCAGTGAGCTGACGGCCTTCAGGAACGTTAACCGGGTATTCCTGGTCGGGGGAGGGGCGTCCCTCATTGAAGAGGCTATCCGTCAGGCCTGGCCTCTGGCTCCTGACCGTATTGAGGTTATAGGTGATCCACAGCTGGCGCTGGCCAGAGAGATTGCCCTTTACAACAGAGAGGACTAAACGTGCCGGACGGCCAGTATTCTTTCTATCTGCACAGCGATAACTACACCGACATTGCGGCGATGGCGACCATCAGCACCATCTCACAGCCTCTGCGTGGTGACTTCATCCGGACCGCCGCCACTGCCGGGGCGGTGATGTACCAGACTGATGCCCGTTTACCGGCGCTGCTCCCGGTGTTTTTTGACGGGCAGCTGAGCGCCATCCGGCTTTCCGCCGTGATGGCCCTGGTTTCCGGCACCTGGTCTTCACTCTCCGGGCTTCCTGATGAGCCGGATGGCGGCGTGGCAGCTCTGGCCATGTCACCGGGGACGGAATACCAGCGCCGGCGCTACACCCTGACGCTTCAGAATGACCGGAGCAGTGAACGGGTGGAAAATGTGCTGACGGGAGTGTCATCCCGCCTGCGTGGAGATCTGCTGAGAAATCTGATTATCACCGGTCTGGCTCTGCACACGACAGCACCAGATCTGCCGCGTCTGCTGGCCAGCATGCCGGTACCGCCCACCACGATCAGCGAGCTGCAGGTTCTGGTTCAGCAGATGGCCGGTATTGCTGGCGTGTGTAAGGCTGCGGCACCGGAGAAACCGGCAGCGTCTGCTGCGCCGGTATCCGGAACTGAAACTGCCGGGATAAAGAAAAATATGCGACGGGCATTCGGAGACTAAAACATGTCAGTGATTAAACGAACGGCAGAGAAGTTCATTCACAACTTTCTGCGCGCCCGGAACGTCCCTGAATCTCAGTGGACGGATCTGGTTAAAAAGATCGGTAGCGGAATGATACTGGCAGGCGTGGCAGTTGTGGTTCCCGGCGTTCTGGTTGATAACATCTCCCTGCCGGTGGCAATCGCGATGCAGATCTGCTACGCCTCGCTGATCGGTCTCGGTGTTCTCCTGGCGTTTGACGAGAAAAAAACAAAGGTGCGGAGATGAATATGCACATTAACCTGAATTAAATAATGCCGGTGGTTGATGCCAGAGGACATGGAAATCTTATCCGCCAGTTCCTGAAAAACGCCCGGGAGATACAGGAACTCGGGCTTATTGAGGATATTGAACATCAGATGCTGTCTGAAATTCAGTCCAGTCTAATAAAGTTGTCTTCGCCCGGAACTGACTATAAGCACACCTGCCCACGACATGGTAGCCTCTGGGAAGAAGCTGAAATTCAGTACCTTATTGAACAGGCTGGTTCATCAGGTTTCGATGCCGGGAGTTTTGCCAGTGAATACCAGCGGCGACCTGAATCCGTCATTAACTACATGAAAAAGCCGGGACTGACAAAATAGTCAGTATTTCCCATTCTTTGTTTTTTTTGCTCAAAAAAAACACAATTTCCCCATGTAGGCATTGCACCTGTAATACAGCGTGCTGTGTCCAGCTTACCACAGACTTTTCCTCCTTAAACTGTGGACAGGCCCGTGTCATAACAACTCTTTTTCGCTCCCTCACTGGTGTTCTTCTTACCTGAATCAGCCTGCCACCCGCTGCCAGTGTGCCGCGTCAGGACGGACACGGGACGGGCGTCTTTTCCGCTCAGGCCCGGCGTCGTTGTGATTGTACGCCATGCCCTCGCCAGTTTAAGGCGGGCCCTTCAAGCCGCTTTCGCGGCATAAGCTCGCCGACGATGGGGACTGTCGGCTCGTTATTCCACGGTCGGCGTTGACCCGTTACCGGACGCGACGAACAGGCAGCGTGCGGCAGGGAACGGTATCGCGGTGATGCCTCCTGCCCACCCTGACTGTATAAGGAGCTTCCCATGCCGAACTGGTGTGCCAACCGACTGATGTTCAACGGTATTCAAAACAGTGATGCCCTCAAAACGTGGATTGCCGGAGGTGAGTTGTCTCTGCATCGCCGCGCCAGAAAAGAAGGTATCCAGCTTTTCCTGACAGGCTGCGCGGGGATACTGCGCCCCCTGACAGAGCAACATTACGCGCCTTACCCGCAGCTGGTTTCTTACGGTGTGGCTGCAGACAACCGGCCTTCAGACCAGGCATACAGCGACTGGCTGGCGATGTTTATGGCCGGAGCTGTGCTGGATGTGGAAACCTGCCAGAAGCTGCATCAGTGCTGGCTGGACAGCCATATCGGCCATGCCCGCTGGTCCACCCTCAGTGAACCGGAACAGGTGGTCATCCGGCAGTTGTACCAGCAAAAATCATGCGACTGGGCGGACAGTTTCCGGCCTGCGCCGGTGGAGGAATGGTGGGACAGCCTGTGTGACGCCGTACCATCTGCCGGGCCGATGGATTTTCGCGACCTGCTGCCGACGCGCCTGGATATTGAAGTGAACGGCTTCAACGGTGACCTGCTGACGGGTGTCCCGTCGTCATATGACCACTATCTGACCCGGTACGGGTGTAAGTGGCCAGTTGGTTATGAGGCAAATATCTGTTTCGCCGGAGAGAACACGCTGACGGTGGATTTTGACACCCCCTGGAGTCCGGTTGGCGAAGACGTTGTGGCTGAACTCAGTCAGCGGTATGGCGGTGAGGTGGAGCACTGGTTTGCGGAGCAGGGCTGTAATTACTGCGGCTATGCAAGGTATGTCAGCGGCGAAACGGACGTGTACATCACTGACGAACTGGAGTGGGGCGAGGCTGACCCGGACGATGAGGACAGTTTCCCGGACCTATCCGGCCCGGAGTGGATTATCAACAACGTGGCGCATTTTGGCGGCTGACCGGAGGCGGGCGGGAAACCGCCCGGAATAACATGGAATTAAATCTGAATACCTGGCTTGTTGGCCTGAGTGTCGATGTCGATAGCACTGAAATGATGGTGTATTACCTGATTTCCGCGACAGGCCTGGCGCAGGCCGAAGCGGGCGTCATGGAAATGGGACGCACCTGGTGGCCATCGCTGCAACGCGAGGATGACCGGCATCGGTGGGAATATGCAGCAGGCGTGGTCTGGTTCAACAGCATCATTCTACTCGATGACGTGGAAAACAGCATCCTGCGCGGGCTGAAGTCCCTCGATGCGTGGACTGTGACCGGTTCAACGGGTACGCCGGTACTGCGTGACGAGTGGGGGAATGACTGGCGGGATATCACCCGCTGACGGAATGCCGTAAGAAGGGAGAGACATACAGGTGATTTCCAGTCACGCAGACGGTGTTAAATCAGCCCGCAGAAAATAACGCGATAAAACTGTCAGTCACACCATTTTTATAAGCTGTGGCAAATAAAAGAATCACTGACACCATTATCAGAATGGACTGTCTCGTCTTTATTTCACTTTTCTTATTCTTTAATTTTACGGCTGTGGTGAGGAGGGGATTTACAGATCCCCGGCGCTGCAGCTTTTTCCCGTTTGCATCGTCCAGAAGTTGCTGAACTCTCAGCTCATTTTCATGTGGCATAATCACATTCGGTACCCTGTGCAAAGAATACTGACATTGTAACCCCTGATTGTTTGTTCCGGTATCCACATATTCCCTTTACTTCCTTCTTTTCTATCACTTTCCGGCTCATCCGTGGAGGGAGAAGGATGTCGCGTTGCTCCGCATCCATGCCGCGCGTGGCGCGGGGATATCCACTGCCCGGAGCCAGTGTGCCGCGCCCGGACGGACACGGGACGGGCGGCTTTTCCGCTCCTGTCCGGCGTCGCTGTGATTTTACGCCATCCAATCGCACTTTAAGGAGCGCCCTTCAAGCCGCTTTCGCGGCATAAGCTCGCCGACGATGGGGACTGTCGGCTCGTTATTCCACGGTCGGCGTTGACCCGTTACCGGTCGCGGCGTACAGGCTCCGGGCAGCAGGGAACGGGCGTCATACCGACGCCCTCCTGGGTGCCCCCTGTAACCACGAGGTGTCCCCATGTCCCGTTTTATTCTGGGTAACTGCGTCGATATTATGTCCGGCTTTCCGGATCGCGCCGTTGATTTCATCCTCACCGATCCCCCGTATCTGGTCGGGTTCCGTGACCGTTCCGGGCGCAGTATTGCCGGTGACAAAACCGACGAATGGCTGCAACCCGCCTGCAATGAGATGTACCGCGTCCTGAAAAAAGACGCGCTGATGGTCAGCTTTTACGGCTGGAACCGCGTCGATCGTTTCATGGCTGCATGGAAAAGTGCCGGATTCAGTGTCGTCGGGCATCTGGTTTTCACCAAAACCTACTCGTCTAAATCGGCCTATGTCGGCTATCGCCATGAATGCGCCTATATCCTGGCGAAAGGCCGTCCGGCGCTGCCGCCGAACCCGTTACCGGATGTTCTGGGCTGGAAATACAGCGGCAACCGCCACCACCCGACCGAAAAACCTGTTACCAGCCTGCAACCGTTGATCGAGAGCTTCACACACCCGAACGCCATTGTTCTCGATCCGTTTGCCGGTTCCGGCTCCACCTGCGTGGCCGCCGTCCAGGCAGGGCGCCGTTATATCGGCATTGAGCTGATGGAGCAGTACCACAAAGCCGGAATTGAGCGCCTGTCAGCCGTGCAGCGCGCCATGCAGCGTCCGGCCGCCAACGACGTCTTTTATCCGGAGGCCGCGTAATGAACTATGCCGGACACGAAAAACTCCGCGCAGACGTGGCGGAGCTGGCCAACAACATGAGTGACCTGCGGGACGCGCTGAACGACATGGAGCATCGCTATCGCTTTGATTCCGAAGTGCTGACTGAACGCCTGGCCCGTCAGACGATTTTCCGCATCAATACCCTGTTTATGGCGGCGTACAACGAAATGCTTGAGCTGGATACCTGCTTTAAGGACTAAGGAGAAAAACATGTACGGAACCTGTGAAACCCTCTGCCGGTTGCTGAGTGAGCAGTATCCCGCAGAAACCCCGCTGAACCTGATTATCTGGTCCCCGGCGGATATCGAAGCGCTGGCCGACGGGATGGAATGTGCCGTTTCTGAACAGGACACAAGGGAGGTGCTGGCGCGTCTGGACGCCATACCGGAAGAACAACGGCTTGAGACGGGTGTGTCTGCCGGTGCGGTGATGGATTTAATTGATCAGGTGAAACAGGCCGTTCCGTCGGTGATGGTGCCGGCTGACCTGCTTGAAACCCTGCTGATGACCGCCGAACAGGCTTTATGGCACAGGGAATGGACCGCTCGCGACGGCAATCATCCGGTGCCCGACAGCGTTGCCCGCCGCCTCGCTGATACAGCGAAAGTGCGCGCGTTACTGAAAAACTGAAACCCCACGCCGCCCCGGCGGCGTGAACTTAATCTGCTCAGAGGAACATAAGATCATGATGTACGGCACCCGTAAGGAACTGAATAAAAAACTGAAACGTATGTTTGGTCACGATGAACACGTTGCCCTGCTGGTCTGGACGAAGCAGGACGTGATGGCCCAGGTGGAAAACATGACGGAAAGCGAGGCCGCTGCGATTTTGCAGGAAATCGGCAGCGTGACCGGTCATACCGAAGAGGGCATTTCATTTCGCACGGTCCGGGAGATGTATGCCGGATTACGGGCCGACATCCCGACCATCATCGTGCCCGCCGACCTGCTGGCCCGCCTGACTGACGTCGCGGGGCTGGCGCTGGACGCAGAGAATGCACAGACCTGGCTCCTTATCAGCCGTCATTACCCGTCTATGGCTGATGTACAGGCCGATATCACGTGGCTCAGGCAGCTCCTGGCTGCCTGATATGACTGACCGCCCCGCCCGTTCTGACGGGGCGATACTTCCCGTACAGCATACAGAGAGAATAACCATGAATAACGATACCCTGAAAGCCCTCATTCTGCGCCACGGTGAAAATCTGCTGCACCGGTCCGGCTGGCCTGAAACTGTGGGTGTGGTACAGATGGCTCCGCAAGACGTACCCGGCTGGCTGTCCGTCTGCGGTGTGCTCAGTGCAGACGAGATCCTGACGCTGACAACTCGTCTGTGCCAGACCCAAAACGCCGGACAGGCGCACCTGCTGACGGCCAGCGCGCAACGGCTGGCTGGCACGCCCGCCCGGCTGCATCTGTACCCGACTCAGACTTATCCCTGGCCCGAAGCCCTGCCTGATTTTACATGTATCAGTCTGCCCTATGCGCAGGAATGGCTGACAAAAGCCGAATGCGACGACCTGCTGGCCTTCCTGAAAGATTTCACTGACCGGGTATGCGAAATCGTTCGTCAGGACGCGAAGCGCATCGCGGCAGCACTGGTGCCATCTGACGCACCACGGCTGATGGAAAAACGTTTCGGAGACTGGCGACTGGTTGCGGACGAATACGAACATGACAACTGGCTGGACAGTGAGGACGGGGAACGGCTGGATCAGGTGCTGGACGGCATACTGGTCCGGGATGCGCGGTTTTGTCCGGTCCTGCTCACCCTGGTGAATGAGTCCCGGGAAGAAATCGAAGCGGCCGGGGTGATGACCGATCTCCTGCGTTTCCCGGGGGAACCGATTCGTCGCTGGTTTGACCGCCGCGTGTTGCGGGACGTCCTGAACGAGGTCCGCAACACAGATCCGATCGGGGATTAAAGAGGGAAGGGGGAAACCCCTTCTTTTTATCTGCCGGTGACTCAAAAGCTGAAAAGGATGTCGCCGGCTCCGCTTTTATGGCGGCCCCGTCCCTGCGTGACGTGGCCTGGTGGTTTTCCACTCTGTCAGTCCGGTGTCGTGTGCGGGCTGTGCCGTGCATCCATCGTAGTCGGGCTGTCGGGGATACAAGGGTCCGCTGGCGCCGCTGCGGTCACCCGGTCCTTCCTTCACGCCAGCCGTTATCTTCCGGTCGTTCGACCGCTCAGGTTTCACGGTCTCACCCTCCAGCTCCCGTCTGCCGTGCGCGTCAGGCTGCGGCTTCCCTTGCGCCCTTGTATCCCCGACCGATCGCCCGACTGGTCTGGATGCACGGCACCGCCCGGTGTCGCGGAATATGTGATTACGGAGGTTTACCATGCAGTTAGCTACACGTCAGCACACCCTTAACGTCGAAGAATCCGACCGCCTTTCTTTCCTGCCGTACATGTTCGGCACCGATTTTATGCTGGCTGAATTACAGGTGTATGCCCTGGCAAAACAGTGGATGCCGGAATACAACGGCGTTACCTGGCATTTCATCCGTCTGCCGGACGGCGGCGGCTACATGATGCCCGACTGCGGTCGGATTCACATGATCAACGGTGAAAACTGGTTTGATCGTACCGTCAGCGCCGACGCCGCCGGAATTATTCTCACTTCGCTTGCCATTACCCGCCGTTGCTGGACGCATCACGACTGCGGCAACGCCGCACTCACTCACCTGTACATGCTGCGTGATACCCAGCTCTGGAATCACATCGTTTTTCACCCTGAATGCAACGCCATTTACGCCGCACTTGAATGATTAACCGACGGGGCGGCGATGACCTGTCAGTGTGCCGTGTACATCGGCGGTCACTTCATTTTACAGGGAGGAAAGGGCAGGTAAGCATGATGGCAGGCGGTTATGCCGCCTGTCAGCCCGCGCGAAAAAACCTGCAGGCTGGCGCCTGCGGGGGAAAGGACCCGCGCCGCGCTTCGCGCCGCTCCCCGTCCTTTTCCCCTCTGACACTGAGGGCGTTCACTTACAGCAGGTTTCCCTTTCTGTCAGAGGCTGTGATGATGGTTTTTTCTGCCCAGTGTGTGAGACTTTTTTCCTGCCGGTGATAATACGCTGCCTGTGCCTGTGCCTGTGCCTGTGCCTGTGCCTGTGCCTGTGCCTGTGCCTGTGCCTGTGCCTTCTCATTCTGCTTTTGCTATTCCCCTACTGATTTCGCTGACAACGGGCGACTTCCCTGACGGGAACCGGGGCTGTCATGCTGCGCACCGGGCCTGCTGCGCTGTCCCGGCCCGGCCCCTCCGGGGCAGCGGGTTTCCATCCCTCTGTCGCAACGTCAACGGCAGGCTTGCTGCGACCGTCCCGGTCACGCCGCCCCTCGCGCGCCGTTGCCTGCGCTTTTCGCACCCCGGCGGTAAGGCTGCCGGGCTGTAAGGCGCAACGCCGTTTCGCTTGCCGCGCCCCGACGTTGCGGCGGGCCCCTGCTCTCATCCACGTCTGGTGCCTTTTCACCGTTTAAGACCCTCTCGCCCGGGCTGAGACAAGCACAAACGCTGCCAGCCGTCCAGGGTAAATGGCACGCGGTAAACCGCGCCCAGGACAGCTGCCATCGCCCGTGCTCGTTTACGCCCCTGCGGCGAAGGTTCTCAAACGGGTGAAGTTAAATACCAGAGGGAACAGCGCAGCAGGTTCCCGCAAACGTCAACACCGCGGCTCCCGAAACTCAACGGGTGATGTTCTTTAAAAACCAGGAGGAAGAAAAATGCAGGCTCAGGCGATGCGTGTTTACCAGATTGCGTTCAGCGGACGCGATGCTCAGGGCGTTTTACCAATGTTTACCCGTATCCGCGCCATGACCGGAAAGCGGGCTGTCAGGGCATTTATCGAACGTTATCAACCCGTCAGCGGCTGGTTTTTGGGCGACCCCGAAGACATTACCAACAAAGTGCAGAAGGAGGCAGAAGACACAGGCAGCAACCCGCAGAGATGAAAAAAGCAGGGTAAACCCTGCTTTCTCCACGCCGTAAAAACCGTTCGAGCGGTTTTTACGGCTTTATTAACTACCATAAGGAGTTAACTTTATATGATCGTTTCTATTGTTTCACCTTCCGCAGAGGCTGTAAAGCCCCGCCGTCAGACGCGCATCATTCGCGCCGACCTTGCCGTATCAGAGATTAACCCCGCGTTAAAGGCATTCGGGCGACATATCGCCAGACGTCTCCGCAAGGGGCGCGGGGTGCATATTCCCGCGATGACAAATACCGCCTATGGGCAGGTACTCCGCACTCTTGAACTGAAACGCGCATTTAACTGATGAGGTGAGCCGCCCCGCGAGGGGCGGCAACCACCGGAAGGAGAAAAAAATATGATACAATCCACCGCACTGGCACTGACTGCCGGCATCACCCCGCCGCCCGCGTCTGAAGACAGCCCCGCGCAGTCGTACCGGGCGACCTATTCCCCGGATGACAACAAATTGCGGCTGTATGCCGCGCTGCGTCTTGATGATGAAACGTATCAGAAAATCCATGCCGTGGGTTTTCGCTGGGCACCGAAACAGGCGCTGTTTGTCGCGCCAGCCTGGACGCCAGCCCGTGAGGACGTGCTTCTGTCTCTTGCCGGAGATATTGAAGACGATGACAACACCCTTTTCGACCGTCAGGAACAACGCGCCGACCGTTTCAGCGGCTACAGCGAAAAACGCGCCGGGGAGTCAGAGCAGACGCTCGCGCAGGTGGACGCGCTGGCGTCGGTTATCCCGTCCGGACAGCCGATCCTGATTGGCCATCACAGCGAGCGCCGCGCGCGACGGGATGCGCAGCGTATTGAAAACGGCATGAAACGCGCCGTGATGCTCTTTGAACGTGCGGAATACTGGGAGGATCGGGCGCACGCCTCCCTGCGTCTGGCGAAATACAAAGAACGCCCGGATGTGCGCTACCGCCGTATCAGAAAGATTGAGGCGGACAAGCGCAAGGCGGAGCGGAATATTGCCCAGGCGCAGAAATATCTGACGATGTGGCGGGCGCAGACGCTGGATCTGAAAATGGCGCGGCTTATCAGTAATTACGATCATATTTACACCTGTTTCACGCTGGAAAAATACCCGCGACCCGCAGATAAAAGCCAGTACGAAGGCCAGATGTCCCTGCATTCGGCGCTTGAGAATGAGATTATTACCTTTGAACAGGCCCGCGATATTGCCGCCCCTTATCATGAACGCACGATCCGCCATCAGCAGCGCTGGCTGAATCATTACCAGAACCGCCTGGCCTATGAACGCGCCATGCTGGATGAAAGCGGCGGCGTGGTCACCCGTACCCGGGAGTTTGAGCCGGGAGGGCAGGTTCAGAGCCGGGGCGAGTGGCTGACCATCATCCGCATCAATAAAAGTAATGGCGCGGTCAGTTCAGTTGTCACCCCGTATTACAGCTTTATGCGCTGCAACGGGACCATGACACTGACCCCCGACCGCATCACGGACTATAAAGCCCCGTCTGCGGAAGAAGCTCTCGCCGCAAAGCAGGCCGCGAAACGCCCGCCGATCGTCAATTATCCGGGGGAGGGTTTCCGCGAAATGACCAAAGCTGAATGGTCGAAAACCCCGGCTGATTATAAGTCGGTCCGGGGTGTCGCTGAAAATGATGAGCATGGCGCGTACCGCTTCCGCCGCATCATGACCAGCGGTTACACGCTCGAAAACGTGTACATCACCGACATGAAAACCGTGGAAATCCCGCAAAAATAACCGACAGACTCCCCGGCATTACGCCGGGGAGGTAAGGGCCATTTATATGCATAGTGAACTCAGGGATCGCATTCAGGCGATGCGGGCCAGACTTGACGGGCGCACACCCGTGGCCGAAATCCGGGCCAGCTCGCAGCTTTTCGTCACTCCCGATCCGGTCTGTCGTCAGATGGCTGACCTGGCAGAGCTTAACGATTCTGACCGGATATTGGAGCCGGAGGCCGGAACGGGGGCCATTTTACGGGCGATCCGGGAGGTGGCCCCGCGGGCACGGTGTGACGCCGTGGAGCTTAACGCCGCGTTAGCCGCACATCTGCGGGCGGCGTTTCCGGGCGTTAACGTCCGGTGCGGGGATTTTCTGGAATACCAGCCGGAAAGCCTCTGGAACAAAATCCTGATGAATCCGCCGTTTCAGCATGCGCAGGATATCCGCCACATACAGCACGCCTTAACGCTGCTTGAATCCGGCGGGATACTGACGGCGGTCTGTCTGAACGGGCCACGCCAGCAGAAAATACTCCGCCCCCTGGCTGATGTCTGGGAGCCGCTGCCGCGTGGAACATTCACGTATACCGATGTTTCAACCGTCCTGCTCAGAATTCTGAACTGACGGACACCGTGAGCCGGGCGGGGGAGGATGCCCCCGTCTGGCCGCGCCGGAAAAGGCCGCGCGCCTGTGGCGCAGAAGGGCATTGCGCTGACGCGCAATTCCCTTCATTTGCGTCATAACCACTCTCAGAACTTGCTTCCAGCTGATGAGCTGTCTTGTTGCCCTTCGATAATCCCTTTTCCGGATACCAGGACTGTCACTTTTCCTCCTGACATACGACCTGATGGCGCTTATTCTGCTGCAACACATCCTGCTGTCTGGTTGCTGTTCCGTGTTTTTTAAAATCTCAACTCCCCGGGCGATGGCCCCCTTCGGCTCCCGGCCAGCGCTGCTGTCCGGTCGTCGAGCCCCACTCCGCCAGGGCAGCTGCTGCGCACCCGCCAGTCTCCGCCGAATCCCTTCGGGGTTCGGGCTTCGCTAGGGTCTGATGGCGAAGGTCAACCCCTGGCTTGCTGCGACCGTTCCGGCCGCGCCGCCTCCACCGCGCCGGCGGGCCGTCGCTTTAAGGCCGCCACGCCGTACCGCCGTGTCGGGTGTGTGCATCCTGTTCATCCGGTGAGGCCATCGCCCCGTGTGTCCTCACGCGGAGGGCTGGTCGTAGCACCGCCGGGTCGTCATCCAAAGGGTGAAGTGAACGCCGCCAAAACTTTTTGCGAAGGACCGCAAAAACTGTTGTCTGCGCCCTTTTCCTGCCGCCCCGCCGTCGCTCCTTTGCCCTTTGCCGCGAGAGAACTCACCAGGGAGATGGACAACCATCACCACAGGAGAAAACCAGGATGCACACACGAAACGTCAACGTCAGAACCGCCGCTCAGGAATCTTCCAGGAACATGAGTGAAGGGCAAAACCCTGTTTCCGCCGCGCGAGAGTGGGTGGCTCAGGCCACTGCGCTGAAAGCAGGTGTCACTGTCACCGTGTCCGCTGCGAGCCGCTACGGCGATGTTCAGGTGGAAATCCGTACCCACGGAACGCTTAACTGGCGTGCCTGGTCGTTTGAGCCCGATTTTCTTTTTGAACTGAAACGCAACCTGCAATACGTGCAGATGTAACCGGAGGCCGGACGTCCGGCCTTAACCCAGAGAAGGAGGAACCATGCAGAACCTTAACACCCGCCAGACGACCAGAACGGTCGGGCAGAGCACCGAAATCGTGAAGCTGCTGCGCATTCAGGCCAGCGACACCCACGTGGTCGAGTTTGACAACGTGGACACCCGTTTTAATGACTGCAACAACTGGCAGGTGATGGCAGGGGGCAAACGTGTCCTCTTCAGCAACCGCATGTATGAGCGTTTTTCAGATGTGAAATCGGGGATCGTGGCAACGATTAACGTGTGTGAAAACAGCGCTGGCGTAGCGGATGCAGCAATGCTGGCAGGGGCAAAAGTCATGATGCAGGTACTCGACGGTTATCCGTCCTTTGCGGCACTGGCTGCACACCCGAAACGCATCACTGACTGAAAGAGTGCCGTGACCGGATCGGACCCCAGTCACGGCTGACCGTCACTTAAACTAAAGAGGTAAAATCATGGTCACCACCAATACTACGGCAAAGAAAGCGGCTAAATCCACCCGCATGACAAAATCTGCGGAAAAAAATACTCAATCCACTGAGCAGAAGCTCGTCCGGTTACTTGCGGACACCCCGGTGCAAATCTTCCCGTACTCCCGCCTGTCGCGTACTGACCTCAACACGCGCATCATTCCGCATACTGACACGGAAGTGGAAGAGATGGCTGACAGTATTCAGGCAATGGGTATCCTCCAGAACCTGATCGGCACGGCGTTGCCGGACGGGACGATCGGCATCGTTGGCGGGGAAGGTCGTCGCAGGGGCACGGGGATTCTGGTGCAGCGCGGGGTACTCGATGCCGACACCCCGTTTATTCCGGTGAAAGTTCTGCCTGTGGAAATGGCGGTGGCTGCCTCGATGATCGAAAACGGCAGACGCAAAAACATGCACCCCGCCGAGCAGATTATCGGCTTCCGTACGCTGGAGCAGGAGGGGAAAACAGCCTCGCAGATCGGTGCCCTGCTGGGGTATCACCCGCGCCACGTCCAGCGCTGCCTGAAACTGGCGAACCTTGCGCCGTCACTGCTGGATTCACTGGCGCGGGATGAAATGCCCCTTGAGCAGTGTGAAGCGCTGACCCTGGCTGATTCTCACGAGCGTCAGGAGCAGGTCTGGAAAGAAGCTGTTGAACAACATCGCACTCCGAGTGTACATACTCTCCGTAAAATGGCCACAGATGACAAGATGGCCATAAGCCATCCGATGTTTGTCTTTGTCGGTGAAGAAGCCTACCTCGCAGCAGGAGGTCATCTGACCGCCGACCTGTTCAGCGATAAAGACAGTACTTTTGCGGATGCCGCGCTGGTGAAATCCCTGCTGGCTGGCAAGCTCACCGTACTCGCCGCCCGTCTGAAGCAGGAGCAGGGCTGGGGCTGGGCTGAGTTTCGTATGACGGAACTCAGCGGTCACGGCGATGATAAAGAACTGTACCGCTTTGCCATGCCAGCGGCTGTGCTGACTGATGATGAACAACGGCGTATCGACGATCTGGAACAGGCCATCGAAGACTGTGCGACTTACGACGATCAGTACGAATTTCAGCAGCAGATTGATGATATCTGGATCGAGGCCAAATACCGCGAGGCCACACCGGAATTTCGGGCGGCGCATGGGGTATGGGTGTCATGGGATAACGGCGATTTTCAGGTTCAGCCGGGTATCCGCAAACTGACTGACGAAGATCGTGCACAGGAAGAACAGGAGCGGGAGGCGCGACAGGCACAGGATAACAATGTCATCACCTACACCACGCCGGAAACACCTGCCGATGCATATCCTGCAACGCTGGTTAAAGCTATGTCTGCTGAACGGACTCTGGCAGTACAGGCTGAACTGGCGGGGCGTCCTGAAGTATCGGTGGCACTGCTGACATGGACACTGTGTCTCGGGCTGTTCGAACGCAGCTATGGTCACCGTGATGAACCCCTCAAAGCATCCGTCTCCAGTAATCAGTCTCTGCTTGCCTCACTGGCCCCGTCCGGGGATGAGGGTAAAGCCCTGCTGTCACTGAAGGCACAGCGGGAAGTCTTTCAGGCGACGTTGCCGGAAGACTGGCATCTGGATTTCACCTGGCTGCTGTCATGGTCTGCGGAACAGGTGTGCGCCCTGCTGGGATTCTGCGCGGCACACGGGATCAACGGTATTCAGGAGCGCCTGTATAACCGTACTGAGCGGAGTGAACTGGACGGGCTGGAAGCGGCACTGGACTTTGACCTGCGCAAATGGTGGCAGCCGGATGCGACAAACTTCTTCGGTAAACTCAAAATTGCGCAGATTGGCACGGCTTATGAGGCTGCGGGGCTGTCTGACCGGGCACGGGAGATTGTAAAACTCAAACGGCGTGATGCCGCTGCCGCTGCCGCAGATGAACTGAGTGCAAAAGGCTGGTTACCTGACTGGATGGTTCGTACTCAGTCCGATGAACAGGATGAGAATGACTGCGCTGAAACCGACCTGACTGACCACGCCGCTTAACCCGGAGGCCGCCGCCTTCGGGCGGCGGGAATGACATGACCATGATTTATGACCTGAACAAAATTAACCGCCTGACCGCCTCCGACATGGAGTCCGTCCGCCAGCAGGGTGAAAATGCCCGTCGTGAACTCAGTGATGCCGTGCTGGCTCTGCTGCCCGTGCCGCAGAACTGGTGCATCTGCGCCGAATACCGAACGGAGTTTGGCGGTCTGTTCCCCGTCCAGTGCCGTCTCAGCGCGGACGGCTGCGATGAGTACCATCTGTGCGTGTGCAGTCCGGGTGATATCTCGCCGTACTGGCTTCTTGTCTTACTGTCTGCCGGAGGTCTGGTCGTTCGCACGCTCTGGCAGGGAGAGCAATTTGATCCCGTTCGCATGGGTACGCTGGTCAGCCAGGTCGCCGGAATGCGCCGCTTCGGCTGTTCCGCCCGCACGGTTGTCAGTCTGCTGAATGAGGAGGTGATGGCATGATCCCGTCAACACACGCCCTTGTGACCCTGAAGCCTGCCCGCCAGGCGGCACTACAGGCCATTATCAGTGTGGAAACATCCCGTGAACAGGGCGCACGTCTGCCGGCGCAACCCCATGTCCGGGCTTTCCTCCGGCTCCTGACCGGTTGTGGTCGCCTGAATGCGACGGTGGCCCGCCAGATCCCCGGACTGAACTGGGCACCACGAAACCGGCTGACCTCTCTGAAACAGGTTGAAGAGGCGCTGGACAGGATGATTGCCACCGGCGGTGAGGCGTGTCCGCTGCCGCTGAATCCCGATGTTCAGGCGGAGTTGTTTCCTGAAGTCATACACTCGCGCACTGACAGACGGTTACACAGAGAGAAAATTAGCTTCACACGAAAAATGCGTCGGGAAGCCCGTCAGGTTGACCATGCGTGGCGGTTGCGTCAGAACCTGCTCGGGCAGGCGGTGACCGAGCTGAATCTTCAGTCACCGGAAACCATCAATGTCTGGTACCGGCGCTGGGCAGACGAGTTTGACGCGCGTGAACTTGAGTCTGCATTCTGGCGCTGGCAGACGCGGTTCACGTCGCTGAAAGACCTGGACTGGCTGCGTTACAGCAATGCCCCCCTGTACGAAGTGATGTATGAAATACCCTTCATTGTGAAGGACACCCCGGATGAAATGCGTCGGGCAGAACGCTGGCAGGTTCCCAACAAGCTGACAGATCGGGGTGGGCTATGAAGTGGCGCTATTCACTCCGCTGGAAGCTGCCGCGTACTCCGTGCCCGGGTCCGCAGGAGCTGGTTTCTGACGTGGTGGAGGCCGGGCAGCCCGCCCCGGAATCGGTGATGTCGCGCTGGGTGGCGGGTGCCGGGTATGCCGTATGCGTGGATTTTCTGGATGAGAGGCAGGTCAGACGCTGGAGCGATGAACGGAAAGCTGCTGCCCGCAGGCGAAATCTGGAACGCCGGGTAAACCGGATTGCGCCGCTGTTTGCGGAGGAACTTATCTCGCGGGAACTGACGGAACGCCCGGACTATTTTCGCGGAAAAACAGTCCGGTAATCGCCGGATACCTGGTCAGCAGGAAGCGGTGTAAGGTATAATGGCACTGGCGCTTGAGGCTTTTTGCCTCATGACGTGAAGGTGGTTTGTTGCCATGTTGTGAGGCAGAAAGAAGAAAGCCCCGTAGGAAGTTAATGTTATTAACCAACCACACGAGGCGATCTGCTTGACTAGACACCAACAGAATAGCCTCTTAGTTGCCGCAAGGCAAGGAGAAGAAGGCCATGAAACTGCCGCGAAACACCCTGCTCTGGTGTGTATTGATAGTGTGTCTCACACTGCTGATATTCACTTACCTGACCCGGAAATCGCTCTGCGAAATTCGCTACAGGGACACGAACAGGGAGGTGGCGGCTTTTATGGCTTACGAATCCGCTAAGTAGCTAACCCCGGCGGGGGAATCCCCCGCCATTCAGGAACTGATGATGTCTGACATGCCTGAAGCGCCTTTATGAAGGGGTTGCCGGTTCGCTGGCAGCCCCTTTTTCCACTTCTGGTGCGACCGCACGCATGAACAACCAGAAAGGAAGGTTCCCTCCAGGGGAACGGGGCAGGGCGGCAGCGCCTCCGGCGCGCCCGCTCTCTTCCCTTCATGTATTACCTCTGAATTACATATTAATGCTACTGTACGCATCCATTAGCATTAATATGGGAAGGTTATTTTTCCCTGTTCCGTGCTGAACGGATGCCTGCCTGATAATTCTTTTTCACACTTTCAATATCACTGAGCGTTGAAGCCTGGCAGGAATGTGCAGCAAGACGGTAGCGGGCGGCAATTTCATCAAGGATGGCAGGGGTGTTGTCTCTGCTGCGATGCTGGCGACCTTTCTGGCCAAAAATGCTGACGATGATGTCCTGACTGCCCGAACGTCCGAAAAGACGCATGCAAAGACGCTTTACAATCAGTGGAGTTAAATCCAGATCGATGTCGTCTGCGATTTCAAAAATAAAACTCAGCATCCGGTACGTTTTATAGCGTTTAACTGCTGCGCTGAGACGTGCAGCCCTCTGAGGGAATTCCCATGATTCATCGGAATAACGCTGCAGCTCTGCCTGGTAATCTCTGGCCAGATGTTCGAGGGTGTACTTAAAGTTGCGGTAAAAATAAGCGCGGGACTGTTCAGTCTGAGATTCTTCAGCCATTTTATGGACCGTTGATTAACGCTAGTGTATGCGTACATTAGCATTAATAATTAAAGTCTTCAAACCTCCCTCGCCTCGCCGGAGATCTGAATGCGGAAGTGATGGCACTGCTCTCTCATGGCCTGAAACAGAAAAACGGGCAGGGCGATGGCCCCCTTCGGCTCCCGGCCAGCGCTGCTGTCCGGTCGTCGAGCCCCACTCCGCCAGGGCAGCTGCTGCGCACCCGCCAGTCTCCGCCGAATCCCTTCGGGGTTCGGGCTTCGCTAGGGTCTGATGGCGAAGGTCAACCCCTGGCTTGCTGCGACCGTGCCGGTCGCGCCGCCCTGACCGCGACGGTGTGACTGTCGCTTTAAGGCCGCCACGCCGTTCCGACGTGTCGGGTGTGTGCATCCTGTTCCCCCGGTGAGGCCATCGTCCCGTGTGTCCTCACGCGGAGGGCTGGTCGTAGCACCGTCGGGTCGTCATCCAAGGGGTGAAATGCACTCCGCCAAAACTTTTTGCGAGTATCCGCAAAAACTTTTGTCTGCGCCCCTTTCCTTCCTCCCTTCGCCGTTGCTCCTTTGCCCTTTGCCGCGAGAGAACTCACCAGGGAGATGGACAACCATCACCACAGGAGAAAACCAGGATGCACACACGAAACGTCAACGTCAAAACCGCCGCTCAAGAATCTTCCAGGAAGATGGGGGGCGAACTACCTCCGCTGAGAGGTCTGGCACTGCGCATTCAGTGGGGTAAAGCGCGCGTGATGCGTGTTATCGACGCCGTGAAAGCGAAAAACGAGGCGCTGGATGTTGTTTTTGAGGCGATGCTTGAAGGCTACGGCGATTTTACCAGTGGTAAGCATACCCCTCCGCATATGTTTTCAGACGTTCCGGAGCTGGTAAGTGCGTGGCATAGCGGATGGGCACAGGCCGCTGGCGTCGAGGAAACGTCGAATTGTGCCTGCTGCCAGAGCGGCAGCGGTGAACCCTGCCCGTATCACGATTAACGAACGGGCAGTGACTGCTGCCCCATGAACTGTCCCCGCGTCATTTTCGCAGGGAATAACCCGGACAACCCGAGGAGTACACCCGATGAACGTTAACACCCCTACCGGAACATGTGATTCAGACCTCACTCCGTCCCAGTTCACGGATCTGTTTTGCTGGGTCCTGGCTGCATCGGAAGGGGAGCCACAACCAGGTATTTTTACACCGCCAGCGAATGCCTCTGAGCTGACGTTAATTGATTACGAATGCCCGGATTATATCTCTGTCTGGGTAGTCGACGGGTGTCCGGTAGCAGCTGCAGCGCCGCTGGATAATTTCCATCGCGTTATTTCTTCATCTCTCACTAAATAATCAGGAGTAAATAATTATGGTCAGTTTCGCAAGCCGCTATCGTATGCCAACATCAATCCGTAAAGACCGCCCGCTGACGAATGACGAATTACAGCGCATTGTTCCGAGTGCGTTCTCTGAGGAAAAACACGATTCTCGTTCAGAGCGTTATACGTATATTCCAACGATTGTCATTCTTGACCGATTACGTGATGAAGGTTTTCAGCCATATTATGCAACCCAGTCCCGTACGCGTGACCAGGATAAACGCGACTTTACAAAGCATATGCTCCGCCTGCGTCGTCATGACCAGATTAACGGAAAGGAAGTACCGGAAATTATTCTGCTGAATAGCCATGATGGTTCAAGTAGCTATAAAATGATCCCCGGTATGTTCCGTCAGGTTTGTAGTAATGGCCTGGTTGCATGGAAGGATTTTGGCGAAATTCGCGTGCCACACAAAGGAGATATTGTCGGGCAGGTTATCGAAGGTGCTTACACGGTGCTGGAAACATTTGACGCGGTCGATGAAAATATTGACCTGATGAAAAGCATTCAGCTTACTTTGCCTGAGCAGCGCCTTTTTGGCGCAACAGCCCTGGAACTTAAGTATGACGGAAAACCGGCACCAATAACGCCGGAGCAAATTATTAACCCCCGCCGTGTTCTCGATAAAGGGCAGGATTTATGGACAACATTTAACGTGGTGCAGGAAAATGTGATCCGTGGGGGGATTCGTGGCAGAACGCCAAAAGGGAAGATGACCAGAACGCGGGAAGTCTCCGGAATAGATGGTGACATCAAATTAAATCAGGTTCTCTGGAAAATGGCCGAAGAGTTTGCAAAACTCAAAGCCTGAGAAAAAGCCGCTCCTATGAGCGGTTTTTTATTTTATTAATTTTTGTTGATAACGATTTCTTCGGTTTTCCTCGCTGCTGACACTGAGGGGGGCTCTGATGATTGTTCCAGTATTGTTTTTCTGGCGAGCAGAATACGGTAGATGTTTTTTATTTCTGTAGCGTAGGCACGGCGTTTTTTTATCATCACATCACGTGGCCCCGTATTATACATTCCAACGCTGTCCCAGTTTTTCCCGTAGGACTGGAAGTTGTGCGCCAGAACCCACGCACCCGAGTAAACGCATATGCATGGATCTTTTAATAGTCGATCGCGGGTAATATTAAACGTTTTAAGTTTACTGTAATGATAACTGTTCACCTGCATCCCGCAGACATCTTCTGAACCATCGTTGTTTGATCCATTTACCGCAGACGCTTTAAGACGACTCTCTTTAATTGAAATTGCCATAAGCAGCAGCGGATCTATTTGATAGTCTCTCCCCGCCTGGTCAAAACACATCTGCGGTGCGGCGAATGTCGATAGTGAGAACATCATCAACAGGATGGGGAATTTCGTTATTTTCATTTTATGGACCTTATGTCGATCATAAACCGGTATACGCTGCGCAATAAAAAATACTCCGCCAGATCATTTGAATCAAGATAATTCCCTACAAACGCGCGGAAGCGCTCTGAATCATGCATTCAGCCACGCTCTCAAATACCAGTTACAACCCGGGCACACTTATTTACTTGCCGCTCTTTGCTAACCCTTTAAAACATCACACCCCACGCAAGATTTCATCTTGCAGTTTTTCTCTTTCAATTCAGTGAAATAACTTATGCCATTATGCGGAAAGTTGGAATATGTTGGAAAAAGGTGTGTGGATTACCACACCTTGCAGTGCCTGATTACCACACCTTGCAGTGCCTGATTGCCACACCTTGCAGTGCCTGATTAGGCACTGTAAAGTGTGGGGATTGTGTGTATCCTGATAATAGAGTAGGTTAGTGATATGCAGTGCCTAATCCACACACCTGATGGTGCCTGATGCACACACATCACAGTGCCTAATCCACACACCTGATGGTGCCGGATGCACACACATCACAGTGCCGGATTAACACACACATTTAAGTCAGAACAGGCTTTATATGAACGCATTCTTCAGGTTGAGGGTGAATTAACTCACATGAAAAATGGTCGACAGTGCCGTATCCGGCACTGCATGAAAAAATCAGGGAAATATTATGCCGCGCAAGAACATATACTTCAAAGATAAAATCGACAGGGAAATACAGGATATACTGGATATTGAACTTCAGAAGGGCGCAACCACCTCTGAAATGAACTATTCTTCAATAGTCAATGAACTTGTCCGGCTTGGTCTTATGGTTTATAAATCCAAAGAAGAGGGGTCAACCTTCGACCTTGATGGATTCCGCCGCGACCTGATAAAGAAAGTATCAGGCTCCCGGGAAGGTATTATGATTCTGACTGCACTGGTCTCTGAAATCTATGTTAACCTCAAGGGGCAACAGGCGGGAGTTTCACTTGATGACCTGATAAACAATAACATCAGCGCCATTAATGTTGCTGAAGACGCAGCAGAGAAACAGCACTTCATTATCGATGATAAATAGCACGAGAGACCGGACGACCCGGCCTCCGTCGATCACTGCGCGCCATCCTTATCCCACGGAAGCGCGCTTTTTTCTGCCTCATTAATTTTTTCTTTTAAGTAACTCTCAAATTCCATGCACAGCACTTTCAGGGCTTGAGCATCCTCATTCTGTTCAAGTACCCGCCCTGTAAAATATTTCAGTGTACTCATCAACCTCGTCAGCATTTCATCATTCAGACTGCGCCTGTGAACCCTGGCCATTGTGCGAATCTCTTCGGCAAGATTCCCCGGAATACGCATACTATATCCTGTTGTCTTACCCGGAAGTAATATTCGCTCACCCTCACGCCACACCCAAAGATGCTCCGCAGGGGGACTATCCCTTTTATTTACCTCCCCGCAACGTGTATCCACATCAAGCAGGTTATGCAGCCAGTCTTCAAACTTCACCGCCAGAGAAATCAGTCTCTCACCTTCCGCCGTTTTAATAACAGGAATATCCGGCTGATAATTCAGAGACAATAACAGGCGTGCAATAATTTCGTCATTAACACTTCTCTTTCCTGCTCTGGCACATACTCTCAGCTCCATCAGTAAATTATCCGGCGCCCGCAGTCGCCACTCAACAGCCTCACCCGGGCGGAACTTACGCGGCCTTCCCCGGCCATCCCACATTTTCTCTTTTACTTTCATTGCTATAGATCTCGCATTCAACACTCCAACAACCTGAATGACCAAGCCTACTCACTTATATATTCAGAAAAATCCTAAATATTTTAAATAATGTGACATGTGTCACAGTTTTTTTTTTTTAGAGTCATGGGACAATATCGCGTGCGTAAACAAGCACTTACGTACACTCATTTTGTTTACATCCGGAGAAACAAGCATGTCCACAAACGGTAATGCCCTTAATGTCATGAAGGGATGGGCGGTAGCGTCTTTATTTCGTAAATCTCGCGAAAACCGACAGTTAAAAAAATTTATTAAAAACGGAGGGTTGATTTTAATTTCACTTATGGTCGCACACCCGGCTCTGGCCAGCGGAACTGATTTACTTGCATCACAAAACACAACCGTTAACTCAACCTTCGGTTCTGGCTCTTCCATTGTAAAATGGTTTTATATTGCCGAAATTATCATGGGCCTGTTTATTTACATCAAAGTACGCTCGCCGATGGTCTTTGTCGGTATTGTTATGTGTATCATTTTCACCCGCGTCGCTTTCAGTATTGCGAGCTGACCATGAACGGGGAAGAGGATAAATACTACTTCCCGGAAACACTCAATCAGCAGGAACGCTATTTCGGTCTCCCTCTCGATGAACTGTTAATTGTCGCACCTTTAATTATCCTGGGTGTGCTGAACAATATGTCACTGGAGCTTTCTGTTATCGCGGGCCTGCTGTGGGCAACCATCAGATATCTGAAAAAAGGTCAGGGGTCATTCTGGCTGCTGAATTTCTGCTACTGGCATCTTCCCTCTTTTTTATTCAGGGTGACCTTCAGGCAGATACCTGATTCAAGTTTCCGGCACTGGAGAGCGTAATTACCATGAAGCTTAAAATTAAAGGTGAACGCGATAAACAACTCAGTTATGCGTTTATTGCGCTGGCCTCATTGCTTCTGCTGAGTGGGGTGGGAAATGTGCTGACCGGCTCTCTGGCGTGGCATTTTGCCACCACACAGAAAACTGTCACCACGCCCATGTCTTTTAATCAACCCTTCACCTCAGATGCTTCCGGCGCAGATGCCACCGGTATGACCATGTTCGCCTCTGCCTTTATATACTGGCGACTGAATGTCAGCCCGGAGAACGTCGACAATAACCAGAAAATGCTGCTCGGTTTCGTCCCCTCCGCCGAACGGGATGAACTGAAAAAAGCGCTGGATATTGAAGCTGAACGCATCAAAAAAGGGGGGATAACCACCCGCTTTGATACGAAAGAAATCCGCGTCATGGATGCGCCTGGTGTGGTCGAATTCAGCGGTACGCTGAAATCCTCCACAACAAACGGCGCCATCACCATTCCGCTTAAAGACCTGGAAAAAACATACCGACTGAAAATCCGTTACATCGACGGGCTGGTCACACTTCACCAGTTCGAAGAACTCCAGCCGGTCACCACCACTAACTGACAGGACTGCCCATGAAAAACGCAATTTCACCGGCAGCTGCTGCTGTGTTACTGGCAACGGGACTTTTTACCAGCGGCCTTCTGGCCGCTTCCGCTCCCGCAGCCATTCCGTTTGAGAACGACGCCGCCTTTAATGTCACGCTCAGCAACACCAACCCGACCAAAGTTGTTGTTAACGGAGAACTTATCACCAGCATCAGCGGCCCATCCGGTGCCTATGACCAGAGCCAGACCGATGACGGCGCCCTTATTCTGTCGCCACTTGTCGGCCAGAACTTCACTGTCTTTATCCAGACCGACCACGGGTCTTCCCTGAGCCTGAACGTCCGGCCTCAGCCCGGAAACGGAAAAACACTGCGCTTTACCCCGATGTCACCGCCACTGCGCAAGAATGACGATGCAAAAGCCTGGGAAGAGGGACAGAGCTACGAAAAAACGCTGGTCTCTCTGTCCCGTGCCATCGTTAACGGCCAGGTGCCTGATGACTATCAGGAATACCCGGTCAGCCGCATGACGGCATACCACCCGGGCGCAACCGTTCGCCTGACGCCGGAACGTCAGTTCGTGGGCAACCATCTGCGCATTGTGCGTTTTCGGATGAGCAATCCCGGCAA
Source organism: Citrobacter sp. 21OH12SH02A-Citro (assembly GCF_027919895.1). Lineage (NCBI taxonomy): Bacteria > Pseudomonadati > Pseudomonadota > Gammaproteobacteria > Enterobacterales > Enterobacteriaceae > Citrobacter > Citrobacter sp. 21OH12SH02A-Citro. The sequence goes on along the minus strand of NZ_CP114803.1, from coordinate 1,188 downwards.
TATCACACAGAGTCTGCGAGAGCGTGATTTCTGGCAGAAAGGGGTCCGCGCCGTCATGCTCTCACAGCATCAGCTTTATGCGGGCGGAGAAGGATATGCCTGGATTGTGTTTTCAGATGACGGAGAACCACGTTCATGAGTCTGAATGAAAACCTGAAAACCCGCCGCAAACAGATTGCCATCCTGACGGCAGTAATTGCCTCCGGGGCCGCGATGGCCGGTGGCGTTGCCTGGTACGGGCATTATCAGGAACAGCAAAAAGCGCCTCCGCCAGCTGCTGTGCCGAATATGACCGGTGTGGTGACTGCCACGTTTAATGAACAGGTGAACGATGCCGCCCTGGCACAACAGCAGGCCAAAACGTCAGCGCTGGAGCAGAATTTCGCCACACTGTCACAACAGTTTGAACAGAACAAACTCGACACGAACGAGAAAATGGCCCGGAAGGACGCTGAAATTCAGCGCCTGACTGAGCAACTTAACCAGCGACCTGCCGGCAGTAACCCGCAGACACCACCTGCAGACCAGAACGGAACACCGCTCCCGGGTCCCGTTGCCGCCGGCCAGTCCCGCCCCGCAGAATACTCCGTGACCCCGACAGGAGCGCCCCCCGCCAGTGGTGCAGTCAATATGGGACAGGGCGCAGCGTTCTATCCGGGGGGCTCCGGACAACGTATGACCGGAGGTCTTACCACCTCAAAATTTACCTACGAGAACCTTAAAAAGAAAACCACGAAACTGCCGTGGATACCTTCGGGGTCGTTCTCTGACGCCATTATGATTGAAGGGGCTGACGCCAACGCCAGCGTCACCGGTCAGCAGAATACCCGCCCCGTGACTATCCGGTTGCTGGGAAATATCCAGATGCCCAATAACAAGGAATACAGTGCTGATGGCTGTTTCGTTGTGGGGGAAATCTGGGGGGATATTTCCAGTGAGCGCGGTGAGGTCCGGACCCGGTCTATCAGTTGCGTGCTGAAGAACGGCAAACATATCGATATGGAGTTTGACGGACACGTCAGCTACCAGGGCAAAGGGGGCATCAGAGGGAAGCCGGTTATGCGTAACGGTATGATTGTCGGTTATGCCGGTGCCGCCGGGTTGCTCTCCGGTTTTGGTGAGGGGATTAAATCGGCCGCCACGCCGTCGGTCGGCCTCGGGGCCACTGCCGATATCGGTGCCGGTGAT
>NZ_CP114802.1:0-163408 GCF_027919895.1 Citrobacter sp. 21OH12SH02A-Citro | reverse complement strand
ATCCCAACGGTGATATTGTCACTGGTGTGGCCGGGGCCGGGGTAAAATACCTTGAGCGGGCCAAAGTTGGGCGCGGTTGCTGGTTCGACCCAGCCATTGGCGGCGAAAGTCAGGCTGTGTTGCGCCGCAACCATCCCCTCTTGCGGGGCAAGCTGGTTCGACAACGCATTGGCATAAGTCGCAATCCCCGCCGCATGCAGCGCGTCCATACCGCCCATCTTGTCCTGATGCGCGTGAGTCACCACCGCCAGCGCGACCGGCAGGTTGATCTCCTGCTTGATCCAGTTGAGGATCTGGGCGGTCTGGTCATCGGTCCAGGCGGTATCGACCACCAGCACGCGGCCGCCATCCCTGACGATCAAACCGTTGGAAGCGACTGCCCCGAAACCCGGCATGTCGAGATAGGAAGTGTGCTGCCAGACATTCGGTGCGAGCTGGCGGAAAACCAGATCGCCAAACCGTTGGTCGCCAGTTTCCATTTGCTGGCCAATCGTCGGGCGGATTTCACCGGGCATGCACCCGCTCAGCATCAATGCAGCGGCTAATGCGGTGCTCAGCTTCGCGACCGGGTGCATAATATTGGGCAATTCCATCAAGTTTTCCTTTTATTCAGCATTAAAAACCCCGCAAATGCGAGGCCTAGTAAATAGATGATCTTAATTTGGTTCACTGTAGCAAAAATATGGGGCGAATTCAAACATGAGGTGCGACAGTTTCAAAAGCCATATGATAATCAACAAGCTGAGCAAATTTCTCTAATGGTGTAAGCCAATCTAACGCCTTTCTAGGACGAGTATTCAGTGACATGGCAACTTGATTTAAATAATGCTGATCTGCTGGCAATCAGGGGCATCGGTACGACTGGGCATCATCTTTCCCGTTCTTTTATATGCAGGAAGAACCTGCATTCTCAAGCGCACTCGATGCCTTCCAAAAAGCAGGTAATACTGTCATTGGCAATGACGTTTGGATCGGCTCTGAGGCAATGGTCATGCCCGGAATCAAGATCGGGCACGGTGCGGTGATAGGCAGCCGCTCGTTGGTGACAAAAGATGTGGAGCCTTACGCTATCGTTGGCGGCAATCCCGCTAAGAAGATTAAGAAACGCTTCACCGATGAGGAAATTTCATTGCTTCTGGAGATGGAGTGGTGGAATTGGTCACTGGAGAAGATCAAAGCGGCAATGCCCATGCTGTGCTCGTCTAATATTGTTGGCCTGCACAAGTATTGGCTCGAGTTTGCCGTCTAACAATTCAATCAAGCCGATGCCGCTTCGCGGCACGGCTTATTTCAGGCGTTAGATGCACTAAGCACATAATTGCTCACAGCCAAACTATCAGGTCAAGTCTGCTTTTATTATTTTTAAGCGTGCATAATAAGCCCTACACAAATTGGGAGATATATCATGAAAGGCTGGCTTTTTCTTGTTATCGCAATAGTTGGCGAAGTAATCGCAACATCCGCATTAAAATCTAGCGAGGGCTTTACTAAGCTTGCCCCTTCCGCCGTTGTCATAATCGGTTATGGCATCGCATTTTATTTTCTTTCTCTGGTTCTGAAATCCATCCCTGTCGGTGTTGCTTATGCAGTCTGGTCGGGACTCGGCGTCGTCATAATTACAGCCATTGCCTGGTTGCTTCATGGGCAAAAGCTTGATGCGTGGGGCTTTGTAGGTATGGGGCTCATAATTGCTGCCTTTTTGCTCGCCCGATCCCCATCGTGGAAGTCGCTGCGGAGGCCGACGCCATGGTGACGGTGTTCGGCATTCTGAATCTCACCGAGGACTCCTTCTTCGATGAGAGCCGGCGGCTAGACCCCGCCGGCGCTGTCACCGCGGCGATCGAAATGCTGCGAGTCGGATCAGACGTCGTGGATGTCGGACCGGCCGCCAGCCATCCGGACGCGAGGCCTGTATCGCCGGCCGATGAGATCAGACGTATTGCGCCGCTCTTAGACGCCCTGTCCGATCAGATGCACCGTGTTTCAATCGACAGCTTCCAACCGGAAACCCAGCGCTATGCGCTCAAGCGCGGCGTGGGCTACCTGAACGATATCCAAGGATTTCCTGACCCTGCGCTCTATCCCGATATTGCTGAGGCGGACTGCAGGCTGGTGGTTATGCACTCAGCGCAGCGGGATGGCATCGCCACCCGCACCGGTCACCTTCGACCCGAAGACGCGCTCGACGAGATTGTGCGGTTCTTCGAGGCGCGGGTTTCCGCCTTGCGACGGAGCGGGGTCGCTGCCGACCGGCTCATCCTCGATCCGGGGATGGGATTTTTCTTGAGCCCCGCACCGGAAACATCGCTGCACGTGCTGTCGAACCTTCAAAAGCTGAAGTCGGCGTTGGGGCTTCCGCTATTGGTCTCGGTGTCGCGGAAATCCTTCTTGGGCGCCACCGTTGGCCTTCCTGTAAAGGATCTGGGTCCAGCGAGCCTTGCGGCGGAACTTCACGCGATCGGCAATGGCGCTGACTACGTCCGCACCCACGCGCCTGGAGATCTGCGAAGCGCAATCACCTTCTCGGAAACCCTCGCGAAATTTCGCAGTCGCGACGCCAGAGACCGAGGGTTAGATCATGCCTAGCATTCACCTTCCGGCCGCCCGCTAGCGGACCCTGGTCAGGTTCCGCGAAGGTGGGCGCAGACATGCTGGGCTCGTCAGGATCAAACTGCACTATGAGGCGGCGGTTCATACCGCGCCAGGGGAGCGAATGGACAGCGAGGAGCCTCCGAACGTTCGGGTCGCCTGCTCGGGTGATATCGACGAGGTTGTGCGGCTGATGCACGACGCTGCGGCGTGGATGTCCGCCAAGGGAACGCCCGCCTGGGACGTCGCGCGGATCGACCGGACATTCGCGGAGACCTTCGTCCTGAGATCCGAGCTCCTAGGGATCGCCTCAGAAAACGGAAAATAAAGCACGCTAAGCCGTAAGTAAGCGTGCTCCTGTGAAAGCCACAGCTAAAACTGCGTAGTACACATAGAGGTATTTTTTTCTAGATTTATATCGAATTTCGTTATCGAATTTCGCTTATTATTGATCAACTCGTTGCAGATCATGAAGGCGAAAGTATGACGAATAACCCTACCGATGACAGCAGACCATGGTCGGTCTTTCTTATTTTTCTGCGGCTTGGATTGACATCTTTTGGCGGCCCCATTGCGCACTTGGGCTACTTCCGCGCCGAATTTGTCACACGGCGGCGCTGGCTCTCCGAACGGAGCTATGCTGACTTGGTCGCGCTTTGTCAGTTCTTGCCAGGGCCTGCAAGCAGCCAGGTCGGCATAGCGGTAGGACTGTCTCGGGCTGGATACAGCGGGGCGCTGGCTGCTTGGGCTGGCTTCACGCTGCCGTCTGCCATAGCCTTGATCCTTTTTGCGCTCGGCATCTCCAGCTATGGCGATTACGTCTCGCAGGGCGCGTTGCATGGCTTAAAAGTGGTGGCTGTGGCCGTGGTCGCTCAAGCAGTATGGGGCATGGCGCGTAACCTATGCACGGATGGGCTGCGAGTCACCATCATGGCAATTGCTACCTGCGTCGTTTTACTTGTGCCGTCCGCGTGGGGACAGGTTGGCGTGATTGCTATCGCAGGCATCGCAGGCCGGTTATTGTTCAAGCCAGCGAAAGTTGTTGAGCATGACCCCCTACCTATCACGGTCAGTCACCGGGCCGGCGTGCTTTGGCTCTCGCTGTTCTTTGTCTTGCTGATTGGCCTGCCGGTGTTGGCCGAACTGATGCCAAGTCAAACCATGGCAATGGTGGATTCCTTCTATCGTGTCGGATCACTGGTGTTCGGCGGTGGTCACGTTGTGCTGCCATTACTGCAAGCCGAAGTGGTGCCCTCCGGCTGGGTCAACAATGAATCCTTTCTCGCGGGGTACGGGGCAGCTCAAGCGGTGCCCGGCCCTTTGTTCACGTTCGCCGCGTTTCTTGGTGCCTCGATGAACACCGCCCCGTCGGGCTGGATCGGCGGCATTGTGTGTCTGCTGGCTATCTTCGCGCCCTCGTTCTTGCTGGTCGTCGGATCAATGCCATTTTGGGAGCGTTTGCGCCGCAATACAGGCATCCAAGCTGCGCTGGCCGGGATCAATGCCGCTGTAGTCGGCTTGCTGCTGGCCGCGCTGTATCAGCCTGTATGGACTAGCGCCATCTTTCAGCCGCAAGACTTCGGCTTGGCATTAGTTGCCCTTGTCGCACTTATGTTCTGGAAGCTCCCGCCGTGGCTGGTTGTCCTCGGTAGCGGTGCAGCTGGGTGGCTGTTGAGCGTCGCTCTGTGAGGCACAAAAAATGACTGACAAAGACCTCTACGGCGGTTTGATCCGCCTGCACATCCTTCACCATGCAGCCGAGGAACCTGTCTTTGGGCTGGGGATCATCGAAGAGCTACGCCGACACGGCTACGAGATGAGCGCTGGCACCGTGTACCCGATGCTGCACGGCCTGGAAAAAAAAGGCTATCTGACCTCACGCCACGAACGCACCGGGCGACGTGAACGGCGTGTTTATGACATCACTGAACAAGGCAGAACTGCACTTGCTGATGCGAAAACAAAGGTCAAGGAGCTGTTCGGAGAGTTGGTAGAAGGTGGTTGAGTTTTTGCTTCTATGTCAGGTTGAGCTATACCCTAACTGGATTGTCATTTTCAGAAGACGACTGCACCAGTTGATTGGGCGTAATGGCTGTTGTGCAGCCAGCTCCTGACAGTTCAATATCAGAAGTGATCTGCACCAATCTCGACTATGCTCAATACTCGTGTGGGCTCTGTTGCAAAAATCGTGAAGCTTGAGCATGCTTGGCGGAGATTGGACGGACGGAACGATGACGGATTTCAAGTGGCGCCATTTCCAGGGTGATGTGATCCTGTGGGCGGTGCGCTGGTATTGTCGCTATCCGATCAGCTATCGCGACCTTGAGGAAATGCTGGCGGAACGCGGCATTTCGGTCGACCATACGACGATCTATCGCTGGGTCCAGTGCTACGCCCCGGAGATGGAGAAGCGGCTGCGCTGGTTCTGGCGGCGTGGCTTTGATCCGAGCTGGCGCCTGGATGAAACCTACGTCAAGGTGCGGGGCAAGTGGACCTACCTGTACCGGGCAGTCGACAAGCGGGGCGACACGATCGATTTCTACCTGTCGCCGACCCGCAGCGCCAAGGCAGCGAAGCGGTTCCTGGGCAAGGCCCTGCGAGGCCTGAAGCACTGGGAAAAGCCTGCCACGCTCAATACCGACAAAGCGCCGAGCTATGGTGCAGCGATCACCGAATTGAAGCGCGAAGGAAAGCTGGACCGGGAGACGGCCCACCGGCAGGTGAAGTATCTCAATAACGTGATCGAGGCCGATCACGGAAAGCTCAAGATACTGATCAAGCCGGTGCGCGGTTTCAAATCGATCCCCACGGCCTATGCCACGATCAAGGGATTCGAAGTCATGCGAGCCCTGCGCAAAGGACAGGCTCGCCCCTGGTGCCTGCAGCCCGGCATCAGGGGCGAGGTGCGCCTTGTGGAGAGAGCTTTTGGCATTGGGCCCTCGGCGCTGACGGAGGCCATGGGCATGCTCAACCACCATTTCGCAGCAGCCGCCTGATCGGCGCAGAGCGACAGCCTACCTCTGACTGCCGCCAATCTTTGCAACAGAGCCCGCCGTGCTAGTCTGCTCGGTGATGGTGGAGTGAAGCCAACCCGCAATCGGGTTATGAATCTGCATCGCGATTCGCAATCAGCTGTCTCTTGAGCATGTCGAACTCCTGCGATGTTATCTCGCCGTGCTCGTGCTGCTACACCAACTTGTCCAACTCATCCGCCACACCGCTCCCCACCACCTGCGATGGCCAGGTTGTTTGCTGGGCGCATTGGCGGAGTATCGTCTCGACCCGGGACACCCACACCGGCACAACCTTACGGGAGTGATTCACTGTCAAAGAATCGGCCCGGTGCTCTGACGCAAGTATCGGGATGGTCACCATTTGTAAGCCGTAGACCTGAGTGGTGATCAAGACTTCGATACCACCGACCGTACCGGTACTAATCGACGACGGTCGTGTTCGTCGCCTGCCGCAGGGACTCTGCACACCTCCGTTTACGCATGTGCCTGGAGGAGTTGGAAATCGTCGTGTTCGGGAAACATTAAACACAGGATGGCAGCGATCTGAGCCAGCACATGATCAGCTAGCTCACCATCCGGATCGACGGCCCACTGCATCGTCGCGCCAGCGATGACCGAGTGCAGGAGCAACTCAGCTGCCGCAGGAGCACCTGGGGGCAGTCGCTTGCGGATCCCCTCCACCACCGCGCGGTTCCGCTGGATCGCAAGCGTGCGTAGCTCCGGCACCTGGAGCTCGTACCAGGAGATGAGATAGTTCACCGAGAAGTCGTTGCGAGTGTTCATGCTCCGAACGAGCACCTGCAAAAATTCCCAGAGCCCTTGCGGCCCTGCGCCTATCGGTATCGCATTCAGGTAATGCCGCACCTGCTCGACGCCGCGCTCCATCATCCTCACCAGCAGCGTATCGCGGTTGGTGAAGCGCTGGATTAACGCTGCGCGGGAGAGCCCCACCTCCTTTGCTACTCCGCTGAGCGTGAACTCTATGGGACCGCAACGCTTCAGCACTACGGTGGCGGCCTCGAGTACCTCGTCATCGGACTTGAGCTTGGGGCGGGGCATCAGTGTTCACCTTCTGTATGGGTTGGGGCGGAGGCTGTGGCTGCCGCCGCCATTGTAGCAAATTGAAGACGGAGCGAGAGTAGAGCCACGAGCCCCGCAAACACGGCCGATACAACGAGGCCAGGGAGCGGACCAGCAAGGTCGACAAACGCGCCGGCCGCAAGCATAACCATGGGCGAGGCTGACAGCATCACCGCCGAGACCGTGCCGAGTACCCGGCCGAGAAGTTCTGGCGGCGTGCGGTTGTAGATGGCAGCGTTGAGAATGGGAGAGACTGAGCCGGTCAGCAGTCCCACGAGCGCGCCCAACAACATCAGCACCGGCACGCCTGGCAACTGTGAAAGCAGAAGCGAGCCCACCGCAGAGCCACAAAATGCCACCGCCAGCCAGTTCTGCGCTGATATCCGGGCGCCGACCGACGCATGAATGGCAATGCCAAGGAGACCACCAGCCCCCATCATTGAGGAGAACAGCCCGAGCTCTGCTACTTGGCGTCCTGCATCTACAAACAGCGCAGGCATGATGACGCTGCCGTTGGCGCCAACGATGCCCACGAAGATCATCACTATACCAAAGAGAGGGCGCAGCAGGGGTTCGCTCCAGAGAAAAGCGACGCCGGCGCGCATGGAGAGAGTCGCCGTCGTGGTCATCGTCCGAGCGGCACGCGCGGGAAGCACCCACGCGCCGAGCAGACCTGCAAGGACGGAGCAGAACGCCGTCAGCCCGAGCGTTGGCGCAGCGCCAAGCAGGCCGATTGCGGCCCCCCCAAGGGCCGGGCCACCTAGAATCGCGACGTTCCCGATCACCGCTTTCAGTGACGAGACGCGCTCAACGGAGAGCCCGGCGACGTGGCCGAGTTTGGGCAGCTCACTGTCCTGCGCGGCCATACCGGGTGCGTCGAACGCGGCACCGAGCACCACGCAAGCGATCAGCCCAGTGTTCGAGAGGGCGCCAACGGCATCGAGCAGTGGGATGCTCGCCATGGCCACGCCGCCCACCACACCCGAGATCAATGCGACGGGCGCGCGCCCGAACCGATCGACGAGGCCACCACCAACCCACGCGCCGATGATGGTCGCGATGACGCTGCTAGCGGCCGTGGCGCCCGCCCAGGCCGCGCTCTTTGTATGAGACAGGACGAACCATGGAAGCGCGAGGGCCGCCACCGCGTTGCCGATCCGGAAGAGAAAGGTCGCCGCGAACAGCGTCGCGAGCGGGCTATATCGACGTTCGCTCATTCCGCTGCGGCGAGCTGCGCCTTCGCCGCAGCGAGGTACTCTTCGTTACCCGAGTCGAGGGCGAAGAGTGCGTAGGTGACCGCCCCGAACGCAAGGCGCTCCGCGATGTGGTGGGCGAGCCGCGGCCACACCCGGCCACCGGCCGCTTCATACGTGAGGAGGAGCTTCGCGAGCCCCTCTTCACCAAAGACCATAAGGTGCGCGGCCATGTCGATGGCAGGGTCATCAACGCGGGCCTCGCTCCAGTCGATCATCCCGCTGACGCGCTCCGTGTTGTCGATGAGCACATGGCCCACGTAGAGATCGCCATGCACCACCACGGAGAAATCTGGCCACGACGAATCGTCGTCGAGCCAGCGCTGCCACCGGTGGAGGCGCTTGTCGTTCACCACGAACTCGCGTCGGACGCGGTCAACGTCGTCGGCCACCTTCTGACGGGCCTGCGTCGGTGTACGGATGAGCATCCCCGCATCCACGGCGGCGGAAATGGGGACGGCATGCAGGGCGGCGAGCGCGGTCGCGAAGCTCTCCGCGAAGACCTCCGAGTCCTGCGGCACGACCCAGTCGGGCGTGGACGAACCAGGCTGGATGACCATCGCAGTCGAGTCTTCGAGCATGGGATAGGCAACGAGCTCGGCGTTGGCCACGCGCCAGTCCGGCACCGCGAACGGCAGGCGATTCTTGAGCATTGCCAGCACCCGCGCCTCTGGTTCGACCTTCGCGCTTACCTCGGCTCGGCGCGGGATGCGCAGCACCCACCGACGTCCATCGTCGACGGTGGCGATCACGATCCTATAGTCGAGCCCAAGCTCATTGACAGTCAGCGGGCCATGGAGCTTGAGCCCATGTCGGGCTGCAAGTGCGTACAGTTGGGAGGTATCGGCGGTCGTGACTACGGTCATGATTCACTCCTGAGGGCTTGACGGGTTTAGCCACCTAAATGTAACAGTCACGTCGGTTATATTCAATCCGGCACTGTTGCAAAGTTAGCGATGAGGCAGCCTTTTGTCTTATTCAAAGGCCTTACATTTCAAAAACTCTGCTTACCAGGCGCATTTCGCCCAGGGGATCACCATAATAAAATGCTGAGGCCTGGCCTTTGCGTAGTGCACGCATCACCTCAATACCTTTGATGGTGGCGTAAGCCGTCTTCATGGATTTAAATCCCAGCGTGGCGCCGATTATCCGTTTCAGTTTGCCATGATCGCATTCAATCACGTTGTTCCGGTACTTAATCTGTCGGTGTTCAACGTCAGACGGGCACCGGCCTTCGCGTTTGAGCAGAGCAAGCGCGCGACCATAGGCGGGCGCTTTATCCGTGTTGATGAATCGCGGGATCTGCCACTTCTTCACGTTGTTGAGGATTTTACCCAGAAACCGGTATGCAGCTTTGCTGTTACGACGGGAGGAGAGATAAAAATCGACAGTGCGGCCCCGGCTGTCGACGGCCCGGTACAGATACGCCCAGCGGCCATTGACCTTCACGTAGGTTTCATCCATGTGCCACGGGCAAAGATCGGAAGGGTTACGCCAGTACCAGCGCAGCCGTTTTTCCATTTCAGGCGCATAACGCTGAACCCAGCGGTAAATCGTGGAGTGATCGACATTCACTCCGCGTTCAGCCAGCATCTCCTGCAGCTCACGGTAACTGATGCCGTATTTGCAGTACCAGCGTACGGCCCACAGAATGATGTCACGCTGAAAATGCCGGCCTTTGAATGGGTTCATGTGCAGCTCCATCAGCAAAAGGGGATGATAAGTTTATCACCACCGACTATTTGCAACAGTGCCGTTTACTCATATATACTTTAGATTGATTTAAAACTTCATTTTTAATTTAAAAGGATCTAGGTGAAGATCCTTTTTGATAATCTCATGACCAAAATCCCTTAACGTGAGTTTTCGTTCCACTGAGCGTCAGACCCCGTATAGTGTTTTGCAGTTTAGAGGAGATATCGCGATGCATACGCGGAAGGCAATAACGGAGGCGCTTCAAAAACTCGGAGTCCAAACCGGTGACCTCTTGATGGTGCATGCCTCACTTAAAGCGATTGGTCCGGTCGAAGGAGGAGCGGAGACGGTCGTTGCCGCGTTACGCTCCGCGGTTGGGCCGACTGGCACTGTGATGGGATACGCGTCGTGGGACCGATCACCCTACGAGGAGACTCTGAATGGCGCTCGGCTGGATGACGAAGCCCGCCGTACCTGGCTGCCGTTCGATCCCGCAACAGCCGGGACTTACCGTGGGTTCGGCCTGCTGAATCAATTTCTGGTTCAAGCCCCCGGCGCGCGGCGCAGCGCGCACCCCGATGCATCGATGGTCGCGGTTGGTCCGCTGGCTGAAACGCTGACGGAGCCTCACGAACTCGGTCACGCCTTGGGGGAAGGATCGCCCGTCGAGCGGTTCGTTCGCCTTGGCGGGAAGGCCCTGCTGTTGGGTGCGCCGCTAAACTCCGTTACCGCATTGCACTACGCCGAGGCGGTTGCCGATATCCCCAACAAACGGTGGGTGACGTATGAGATGCCGATGCTTGGAAGAGACGGTGAAGTCGCCTGGAAAACGGCATCGGATTACGATTCAAACGGCATTCTCGATTGCTTTGCTATCGAAGGAAAGCCGGATGCGGTTGAAACTATAGCAAATGCTTACGTGAAGCTCGGTCGCCATCGAGAAGGTGTCGTGGGCTTTGCTCAGTGCTACCTGTTCGACGCGCAGGACATCGTGACGTTCGGCGTCACCTATCTTGAGAAGCATTTCGGAACCACTCCGATCGTGCCTCCGCACGAGGCCGTCGAGCGCTCTTGCGAGCCTTCAGGTTAGAGGCCGTCGACAATGATAATCTGGATCAACGGACCTTTCGGCGCCGGAAAGACGACGCTCGCTAAGCGGCTGCGCGATCGGCGTTCCAAATCGCTGATCTTTGACCCCGAGGAAATCGGGTTCGTGGTGAAAGAAACGGTCCCCATGCCAGCGAGCGGAGACTATCAGGATCTCCCCTTGTGGAGGGGACTTACGATCGCGGCGGTCAGGGAGATTCGAAGGAATTACTCGCAGGACATCATCATCCCAATGACGCTCGTGCACCCGGACTATCTGACTGAGATACTCGACGGGGTAAGGCGGATGGCACTGTTGCAAATAGTCGGTGGTGATAAACTTATCATCCCCTTTTGCTGATGGAGCTGCACATGAACCCATTCAAAGGCCGGCATTTTCAGCGTGACATCATTCTGTGGGCCGTACGCTGGTACTGCAAATACGGCATCAGTTACCGTGAGCTGCAGGAGATGCTGGCTGAACGCGGAGTGAATGTCGATCACTCCACGATTTACCGCTGGGTTCAGCGTTATGCGCCTGAAATGGAAAAACGGCTGCGCTGGTACTGGCGTAACCCTTCCGATCTTTGCCCGTGGCACATGGATGAAACCTACGTGAAGGTCAATGGCCGCTGGGCGTATCTGTACCGGGCCGTCGACAGCCGGGGCCGCACTGTCGATTTTTATCTCTCCTCCCGTCGTAACAGCAAAGCTGCATACCGGTTTCTGGGTAAAATCCTCAACAACGTGAAGAAGTGGCAGATCCCGCGATTCATCAACACGGATAAAGCGCCCGCCTATGGTCGCGCGCTTGCTCTGCTCAAACGCGAAGGCCGGTGCCCGTCTGACGTTGAACACCGACAGATTAAGTACCGGAACAACGTGATTGAATGCGATCATGGCAAACTGAAACGGATAATCGGCGCCACGCTGGGATTTAAATCCATGAAGACGGCTTACGCCACCATCAAAGGTATTGAGGTGATGCGTGCACTACGCAAAGGCCAGGCCTCAGCATTTTATTATGGTGATCCCCTGGGCGAAATGCGCCTGGTAAGCAGAGTTTTTGAAATGTAAGGCCTTTGAATAAGACAAAAGGCTGCCTCATCGCTAACTTTGCAACAGTGCCGCGCGACGAGCAGCAGCACCAGGAGCAGAAGCACGTCGAGAAAAAGCAACAGCAGATCGAGCAGCGCCCACGGCGGGCCGCTCGCATCGGATAAGTCGAAAAATCCGGCTAAAGTGGCCGAGCTGCACATCAGGCCGCGCGGTTTTCCTCCCTGATCGCCGGCGCGGTTTCTTCCTCCCTGAACCGCATGCAGACTTGCCGCCTCGGACACCCCGAGGCGGTTTTTTTTCGCCTCGCTCGAGCATCGCCGCATCCGACGATGCCGAGACGACCAGGCCGCGCACGTCGAGCTGCAGCATCGCCATTGCCGACGATGGCACCAGGTCGCCGGCGGTGGCCACCGACCTCGAGCTCGCATCGCCACATCCGACGATGCGCGCCGGCGTCGACCATCGCCAGGTCTGACGATGGCGGCCGCCCTGCCCTGGATCTCGCATCGCCATTTCTGGCGATGAGATCCACGGAGCGGCCATTTAGACCCGCCAATAACGACCCGGCCAAGATAAATCGCATGACGGCCTTTTTGGCCGGGGGTAGCATGACCGGACACTTTGCGTATGCCCAAAGGAGCCCGCAAGTATGCGCAGGACGAAGCCAGTAGCCGCGCCGATGGTGGCGCGGGTCTATCTGCGCGTCAGCACCGACGCGCAGGACTTGGAACGCCAAGAGGCGATCACTACGGCCGCGAAGGCCGCCGGCTACTACGTCGCCGGCATCTACCGTGAGAAGGCATCCGGCGCACGCGCCGACCGGCCTGAGCTGCTGCGCATGATCGGCGACCTACAGCCCGGCGAGGTGGTCATTGCCGAGAAGATCGACCGCATCAGCCGCCTACCTTTGCCCGAGGCCGAGCGCCTGGTGGCCTCGATACAGGCCAAAGGCGCACGCCTGGCCGTCCCTGGCGTGGTCGATCTATCCGACCTGGCGGCCGAGGCCCAGGGCGTCGCCAAGATCGTGCTGGAAGCCGTGCAGATCATGCTTTTTCGCCTGGCCTTGCAGATGGCCCGCGACGACTACGAGGACAGGCGCGAACGCCAGCGCCAAGGCATTGAGTTGGCCCGCCAGGCCGGGCGGTACAAGGGCCGCCGTGCTGATCCGAAGCGCCGCGCCCAAGTTGTCGCGCTGCGCAAGTCCGGCTACAGCATCAACAAGACCGCCGAGCTGGCCGGGTACAGTGCGGCCCAGGTGAAACGGATATGGGCCGAGGTCAGCCAGGCCGAAGCGAAGCAGCACGGCGCGTTCGTGGAGGACGCATTGACGGAAGCCGATGCCCTGGCCGCTGTCGGCCAGGATGAGCGCCAGGAGGAAAGGGCATGAAGAAGCCGAACCAAGACGACGAGCCGTTTTTCATCACCGAGGAGATTGCGGCCGAAATGATCGCCGGCGGCTATGAGTTCGAGCTGCCGCCCATTCCTTGCACCATCCGCCTACGCGACGTGCTGGAGCGCATGACCGATGCTGAGCTAGCATTGCAGCCGGGCGAGATCGCCGACCAGGAGCGTGAACGCTGCCGGCGCAAGCCGTGTTCAACCTCATGATCTGGTCATGGTATTTTTCATGGCACTGAGCCTGATAGTTCTTGCAAATTGTTGTCACTAAAGGGTTTTGTGTGCTTGTTTACAATCGAGTGGGAGTGACGGGCACTGGCTGGCAATGTCTAGCAACGGCAGGCATTTCGGCTGAGGGTAAAAGAACTTTCCGCTAAGCGATAGACTGTATGTAAACACAGTATTGCAAGGACGCGGAACATGCCTCATGTGGCGGCCAGGACGGCCAGCCGGGATCGGGATACTGGTCGTTACCAGAGCCACCGACCCGAGCAAACCCTTCTCTATCAGATCGTTGACGAGTATTACCCGGCATTCGCTGCGCTTATGGCAGAGCAGGGAAAGGAATTGCCGGGCTATGTGCAACGGGAATTTGAAGAATTTCTCCAATGCGGGCGGCTGGAGCATGGCTTTCTACGGGTTCGCTGCGAGTCTTGCCACGCCGAGCACCTGGTCGCTTTCAGCTGTAAGCGTCGCGGTTTCTGCCCGAGCTGTGGGGCGCGGCGGATGGCCGAAAGTGCCGCCTTGCTGGTTGATGAAGTACTGCCTGAACAACCCATGCGTCAGTGGGTGTTGAGCTTCCCGTTTCAGCTGCGTTTCCTGTTTGCCAGCCGGCCCGAGATCATGGGGTGGGTGCTGGGCATCGTTTACCGCGTCATTGCCACGCACCTGGTCAAGAAAGCGGGCCATACCCACCAAGTGGCCAAGACGGGCGCGGTCACCCTGATCCAGCGTTTTGGATCGGCGCTCAATCTGAATGTTCACTTCCACATGCTGTTTCTCGACGGTGTGTATGTCGAGCAATCCCACGGCTCAGCGCGTTTCCGCTGGGTCAAGGCGCCGACCAGCCCAGAGCTCACCCAGCTGACGCACACCATCGCCCACCGGGTGGGTCGCTATCTGGAACGGCAAGGCCTGCTGGAACGGGATGTCGAAAACAGCTATCTGGCCTCGGATGCGGTGGATGACGACCCGATGACACCCCTGCTGGGGCACTCGATCACTTACCGTATCGCTGTCGGTTCACAGGCGGGGCGAAAGGTGTTCACTTTGCAAACTCTGCCGACCAGTGGTGATCCGTTCGGTGACGGGATTGGCAAGGTAGCCGGGTCCAGCCTGCACGCCGGCGTGGCGGCCAGGGCCGATGAACGCAAGAAGCTCGAACGGCTGTGCCGGTACATCAGCCGCCCGGCGGTATCCGAGAAGCGGCTGTCGTTAACACGAGGCGGCAACGTGCGCTACCAGCTCAAGACGCCGTACCGGGACGGCACCACGCACGTCATTTTCGAACCATTGGATTTCATTGCAAGGCTGGCCGCCCTGGTACCGAAGCCCAGAGTCAACCTAACCCGCTTCCACGGGGTGTTCGCACCCAACAGTCGGCACCGGGCGTTGGTCACGCCGGCAAAACGGGGCAGGGGCAACAAGGTCAGGGTGGCTGATGAACCGGCAACACCAGCACAACGGCGAGCGTCGATGACATGGGCGCAACGGCTCAAGCGTGTTTTCAATATCGACATCGAGACCTGCAGCGGCTGCGGCGGCGCCATGAAAGTCATCGCCTGCATTGAAGACCCTATAGTGATCAAGCAGATCCTTGATCACCTGAAGCACAAAGCCGAAACCAGCGGGACCAGGGCGTTACCCGAAAGCCGGGCGCCACCGGCTGAGCTGCTCCTGGGTCTGTTTGACTGACGAGCCTGAAGGCCAACGATACCAATCAAAATGCTGCGTTCACAGCGCCGCGGCAGGGATCCGCCGTGCTGGTTGTCGGAAAAGGAGCCGCTAGTGGGAAAGAGGAGGGTAAATTTTCAGCGTTGCTGGCTCCCCGTCAGCCGGATTGGGTTGCATCGCAGGGGTGTCGAAAGAGTCAACTGCGGTCCAAAGCTGTTGGACTTGGGTGAAAAGGGCGTTTATTCTTCCTATACGTGCCGCGTTCCAGGCGGCGACTATGAGGGCTATGTCGATGCCCATGTGCGCCGGCTGGAGGCGCTACGCCGGGCCGGTATCGTCGAGCGGATCGACGCCGACCAATGGCGCATCCCCAATGATCTGGTCAGCCGTGCCGCCGCCCATGACGCCGGCCGAGACAGTCAGGCCAGCGTTCGCGTCCTTTCCCCGGTCGATCTGAACAAACAGATCGGATCGGACGGCGCGACCTGGCTGGACCGGCGGCTGATCCACGGCGAGACGGCCGACCTTGCGCCAACCGGCTTCGGGCAACAAGTCCGCGAAGCCATGGACCAGCGCCGCGAGCACCATATCGAACAGGGCGACGCCACCCGCAGCCGGGACAGCCGCGTCTTCTACCGGCGCAACCTTCTCGCCATCCTGCGGGAGCGCGAGGTAGCCGGCGTCGGATCGGATATGGCTTTGAGTAAGGGCCTGCCGTTCCGCGCCGCCACGGACGGCGAGAGCGTCAGCGGCAAGTTTACCGGAACCGTGCATCTATCGAGCGGCAAGTTCGCCGTGGTCGAGAAATCCCATGAGTTCACCCTTGTCCCGTGGCGGCCGATCATCGACCGCCAACTCGGCCGCGAGGTTATGGGCATCGTGCAGGGCGGGTCGGTGTCGTGGCAGTTAGGGCGGCAGAGGGGGCTGGAACGCTGAGTGCGCCCATGCCGCATTGCGAAGCAAAAGATAATCGGATAAAATGTAGCAATTCATATTCGTAAGCGTGGAGTAATCAGATGGGAAATTCCAAGTCAGCAGACAAGTAAGCCGCAACAACCAGTATTGTTGTTGCGGCGCTCTGTAAGGCTAGTCTCATCTGATTGCTGACGAGCAGACGTCGCCCGGTATTCCTTAATCGAGGGTTGATTCGTCATGACCACCACACGCCCCGCGTGGGCCTATACGCTGCCGGCAGCACTGCTGCTGATGGCTCCTTTCGACATCCTCGCTTCACTGGCGATGGATATTTATCTCCCTGTCGTTCCAGCGATGCCCGGCATCCTGAACACGACGCCCGCTATGATCCAACTCACGTTGAGCCTCTATATGGTGATGCTCGGCGTGGGCCAGGTGATTTTTGGTCCGCTCTCAGACAGAATCGGGCGACGGCCAATTCTACTTGCGGGCGCAACGGCTTTCGTCATTGCGTCTCTGGGAGCAGCTTGGTCTTCAACTGCACCGGCCTTTGTCGCTTTCCGTCTACTTCAAGCAGTGGGCGCGTCGGCCATGCTGGTGGCGACGTTCGCGACGGTTCGCGACGTTTATGCCAACCGTCCTGAGGGTGTCGTCATCTACGGCCTTTTCAGTTCGATGCTGGCGTTCGTGCCTGCGCTCGGCCCTATCGCCGGAACATTGATCGGCGAGTTCTTGGGATGGCAGGCGATATTCATTACTTTGGCTATACTGGCGATGCTCGCACTCCTAAATGCGGGTTTCAGGTGGCACGAAACCCGCCCTCTGGATCAAGTCAAGACGCGCCGATCTGTCTTGCCGATCTTCGCGAGTCCGGCTTTTTGGGTTTACACTGTCGGCTTTAGCGCCGGTATGGGCACCTACTTCGTCTTCTTCTCGACGGCTCCCCGTGTGCTCATAGGCCAAGCGGAATATTCCGAGATCGGATTCAGCTTTGCCTTCGCCACTGTCGCGCTTGTAATGATCGTGACAACCCGTTTCGCGAAGTCCTTTGTCGCCAGATGGGGCATCGCAGGATGCGTGGCGCGTGGGATGGCGTTGCTTGTTTGCGGAGCGGTCCTGTTGGGGATCGGCGAACTTTACGGCTCGCCGTCATTCCTCACCTTCATCCTACCGATGTGGGTTGTCGCGGTCGGTATTGTCTTCACGGTGTCCGTTACCGCGAACGGCGCTTTGGCAGAGTTCGACGACATCGCGGGATCAGCGGTCGCGTTCTACTTCTGCGTTCAAAGCCTGATAGTCAGCATTGTCGGGACATTGGCGGTGGCACTTTTAAACGGTGACACAGCGTGGCCCGTGATCTGTTACGCCACGGCGATGGCGGTACTGGTTTCGTTGGGGCTGGTGCTCCTTCGGCTCCGTGGGGCTGCCACCGAGAAGTCGCCAGTCGTCTAACCGACGACTGGTAGCAGGCCCGCTCCGATGCGGCGCACTAACCATCGAAACCTCGTGAATGTCGGTATCCTGTCTGGCAGGATACCGCTCATTTCCCTTGTTCAGTTCATCGCCGTCGCCGAGCATCTGAATTTTCGGCATGCGGCCAAGGCACTTGGTATCAGCCAGTCGAGCGTCAGCGCGCGTGTGAAAGCGCTGGAGGATAACCTTGGTGTCCTGCTATTTGAGCGCCATGCGCGGGGCGTTCGGCTAACAGACGCAGGCAGGCACTTCATGGAGCGTGTCACGGCGGGTGTCGATCAACTCGATCACGCAGTGAAGACCGCGGAGTGACGGGCACTGGCTGGCAATGTCTAGCAACGGCAGGCATTTCGGCTGAGGGTAAAAGAACTTTCCGCTAAGCGATAGACTGTATGTAAACACAGTATTGCAAGGACGCGGAACATGCCTCATGTGGCGGCCAGGACGGCCAGCCGGGATCGGGATACTGGTCGTTACCAGAGCCACCGACCCGAGCAAACCCTTCTCTATCAGATCGTTGACGAGTATTACCCGGCATTCGCTGCGCTTATGGCAGAGCAGGGAAAGGAATTGCCGGGCTATGTGCAACGGGAATTTGAAGAATTTCTCCAAAGCCCGCGACGCAGCGCCGGCAGGCAGAGCAAGTAGAGGGCAGCGCCTGCAATCCATGCCCACCCGTTCCACGTTGTTATAGAAGCCGCATAGATCGCCGTGAAGAGGAGGGGTCCGACGATCGAGGTCAGGCTGGTGAGCGCCGCCAGTGAGCCTTGCAGCTGCCCCTGACGTTCCTCATCCACCTGCCTGGACAACATTGCTTGCAGCGCCGGCATTCCGATGCCACCCGAAGCAAGCAGGACCATGATCGGGAACGCCATCCATCCCCGTGTCGCGAAGGCAAGCAGGATGTAGCCTGTGCCGTCGGCAATCATTCCGAGCATGAGTGCCCGCCTTTCGCCGAGCCGGGCGGCTACAGGGCCGGTGATCATTGCCTGGGCGAGTGAATGCAGAATGCCAAATGCGGCAAGCGAAATGCCGATCGTGGTCGCGTCCCAGTGAAAGCGATCCTCGCCGAAAATGACCCAAAGCGCGGCCGGCACCTGTCCGACAAGTTGCATGATGAAGAAGACCGCCATCAGGGCGGCGACGACGGTCATGCCCCGGGCCCACCGGAACGAAGCGAGCGGGTTGAGAGCCTCCCGGCGTAACGGCCGGCGTTCGCCTTTGTGCGACTCCGGCAAAAGGAAACAGCCCGTCAGGAAATTGAGGCCGTTCAAGGCTGCCGCGGCGAAGAACGGAGCGTGGGGGGAGAAACCGCCCATCAGCCCACCGAGCACAGGTCCCGCGACCATCCCGAACCCGAAACAGGCGCTCATGAAGCCGAAGTGCCGCGCGCGCTCATCGCCATCAGTGATATCGGCAATATAAGCGCCGGCTACCGCCCCAGTCGCCCCGGTGATGCCGGCCACGATCCGCCCGATATAGAGAACCCAAAGGAAAGGCGCCGTCGCCATGATGGCGTAGTCGACAGCAGCGCCGGCCAGCGAGACGAGCAAGACCGGCCGCCGCCCGAAACGATCCGACAGCGCGCCCAGCACAGGTGCGCAGGCAAATTGCATCAACGCATACAGCGCCAGCAGAATGCCATAGTGGGCGGTGACGTCGTTCGAGTGAACCAGATCGCGCAGGAGGCCCGGCAGCACCGGCATAATCAGGCCGATGCCGACAGCGTCGAGCGCGACAGTGCTCAGAATTACGATCAGGGGTCTGTTGGGTTTCACGTCTGGCCTCCGGACCAGCCTCCGCTGGTCCGATTGAACGCGCGGATTCTTTATCACTGATAAGTTGGTGGACATATTATGTTTATCAGTGATAAAGTGTCAAGCATGACAAAGTTGCAGCCGAATACAGTGATCCGTGCCGCCCTGGACCTGTTGAACGAGGTCGGCGTAGACGGTCTGACGACACGCAAACTGGCGGAACGGTTGGGGGTTCAGCAGCCGGCGCTTTACTGGCACTTCAGGAACAAGCGGGCGCTGCTCGACGCACTGGCCGAAGCCATGCTGGCGGAGAATCATACGCATTCGGTGCCGAGAGCCGACGACGACTGGCGCTCATTTCTGATCGGGAATGCCCGCAGCTTCAGGCAGGCGCTGCTCGCCTACCGCGATGGCGCGCGCATCCATGCCGGCACGCGACCGGGCGCACCGCAGATGGAAACGGCCGACGCGCAGCTTCGCTTCCTCTGCGAGGCGGGTTTTTCGGCCGGGGACGCCGTCAATGCGCTGATGACAATCAGCTACTTCACTGTTGGGGCCGTGCTTGAGGAGCAGGCCGGCGACAGCGATGCCGGCGAGCGCGGCGGCACCGTTGAACAGGCTCCGCTCTCGCCGCTGTTGCGGGCCGCGATAGACGCCTTCGACGAAGCCGGTCCGGACGCAGCGTTCGAGCAGGGACTCGCGGTGATTGTCGATGGATTGGCGAAAAGGAGGCTCGTTGTCAGGAACGTTGAAGGACCGAGAAAGGGTGACGATTGATCAGGACCGCTGCCGGAGCGCAACCCACTCACTACAGCAGAGCCATGTAGACAACATCCCCTCCCCCTTTCCACCGCGTCAGACGCCCGTAGCAGCCCGCTACGGGCTTTTTCATGCCCTGCCCTAGCGTCCAAGCCTCACGGCCGCGCTCGGCCTCTCTGGCGGCCTTCTGGCGCTCCTGCTGCGGCGTCCGCTCGTGGGCCGTGGCGCGGGTCCGCGCGCCGGCCTCGTGCGCCTGGCGCTCGCGGGCGAGGTCCAGGGCGGCCGTCTTCACGTTCTGCCTTGCGCAGATGAGATAGGGGAGCCCGCAGAATTCGGAAAAAATCGTACGCTAAGGTTTTCCGGGCATCCGTAAGGGCCGAAACTTCCCGTCTTCCAGTCTGCGGCTCTGCCGCCAGACGTAATCGCCGGTTAGGTTGATGTGCTCCCAGCCCAGCGGCGACAGGAATTGCAGCAGCTCGCCGTCCACCGGCTTGCCGGCCTCGACCAACCCCTGGGTGGCGCGTTCCAGGTACACCGTGTTCCACAGCACGATAGCCGCCGTCACCAGGTTGAGGCCGCTGGCCCGGTAGCGCTGCTGCTCGAAGGGCACTGTTGCAAATAGTCGGTGGTGATAAACTTATCATCCCCTTTTGCTGATGGAGCTGCACATGAACCCATTCAAAGGCCGGCATTTTCAGCGTGACATCATTCTGTGGGCCGTACGCTGGTACTGCAAATACGGCATCAGTTACCGTGAGCTGCAGGAGATGCTGGCTGAACGCGGAGTGAATGTCGATCACTCCACGATTTACCGCTGGGTTCAGCGTTATGCGCCTGAAATGGAAAAACGGCTGCGCTGGTACTGGCGTAACCCTTCCGATCTTTGCCCGTGGCACATGGATGAAACCTACGTGAAGGTCAATGGCCGCTGGGCGTATCTGTACCGGGCCGTCGACAGCCGGGGCCGCACTGTCGATTTTTATCTCTCCTCCCGTCGTAACAGCAAAGCTGCATACCGGTTTCTGGGTAAAATCCTCAACAACGTGAAGAAGTGGCAGATCCCGCGATTCATCAACACGGATAAAGCGCCCGCCTATGGTCGCGCGCTTGCTCTGCTCAAACGCGAAGGCCGGTGCCCGTCTGACGTTGAACACCGACAGATTAAGTACCGGAACAACGTGATTGAATGCGATCATGGCAAACTGAAACGGATAATCGGCGCCACGCTGGGATTTAAATCCATGAAGACGGCTTACGCCACCATCAAAGGTATTGAGGTGATGCGTGCACTACGCAAAGGCCAGGCCTCAGCATTTTATTATGGTGATCCCCTGGGCGAAATGCGCCTGGTAAGCAGAGTTTTTGAAATGTAAGGCCTTTGAATAAGACAAAAGGCTGCCTCATCGCTAACTTTGCAACAGTGCCCTTGATATCTAGTATGACGTCTGTCGCACCTGCTTGATCGCGGCCGCGATAGCTAGATCGCGTTGCTCCTCTTCTCCATCCGCGTTCCAAGCTGCGGAAAGGCACCCATAAGCGTACGCCTGGTCGAGCAGGCGACGCGGATCGACGTCCAGCGCACGAGAGAATGCGTCCGCCATCTGTGCAATGCGTCTAGGATCGAGACAAAGGTCGTCTCTGTCAGCCGGATCGTAGAACATATTGGCGGCGCCAAAGCCCACTTCACCGACCAGACCGACGGGATCTATCACCAGCCAGCCGCGACTGGAGAACATGATGTTTTCATGATGCAGATCGCCATGTAGCCCACGCAGTTCCGAGGCATTGCTCATCATTTGATCGGCTATAATCGCCGCGTGGACGTAGTCAGTTTGACAACCTGCGTTTTGATCATCGCGCGCCCGCTGAAACAAAGCTGCAAAGCGATCCCGGATCGGGAGAAGGGCAGAAGGCAGGGGTTCCTCAGATGCGGCATACAGCTTCGCCATTAGTTCCGCTGCAATTTCGGTCGCCTGGTAGTCGCCGTGCTCGGCAACGATGTGAGAGAGCATTCGCTCCCCGGCATATTCGAGCAACATCAGATTGTTCTCACGACCGAGCAACCGGACTGCTCCCCTCCCATTGCGCCATACCAGATAGTCGGCCCCGCGCAGTTCATCAGCAATGTCTTCTATAGGTTTCAATCCCTTGACGATTGCAGGAGTCCCGTCTGGCAATGAAACTTTCCAAACGAGGCTGGAAAAGGTGTCCGCAATGAGAACAGGTTGCGAAACGTGCCAATGAGCAGGAAAAACAGGCGGCATGAACATCAACCCCAAGTCAGAGGGTCCAATCGCAGATAGAAGGCAAGGCGTTCGCGGTCGGGGGCTTCGATCCCCAATACATTGAATAGGACAGCGAAGGCGCGCTCTGCTTCATCTGGCGCTGCCCAGTTCTCTTCGGCGTTAGCAATCATGAGTGCCAAATCGGCATAGCGATCTGCTGTTCCGAGCCGCCCAAGGTCGATCAGACCCGTGCATTGAAGAGTTTTAGGGTCCACCATGAAGTTCGGCATGCAGGGATCACCATGGCAAACAACCATATCGGTGCGCTCTTGGTCGAGCCGCACCGGTAGCTCTCGTTCGACACGAGCCAAAAGATCGAGCTGCGGCGTACTCTTGTCCTCGTCCGGTAAGAAGTCGGGATTGACGGCATTGCGGGACACCACATCAACGGCGCGTCCGAACATTCGCGACAGCCTGCGCTCAAACGGACATTGATCAACCGATAGGCTGTGAACAGCGCCAAGTTGCTGCCCCATTGACGGCCACGCTTTGAGCAAATCCGCTCCAGACAGATCAGCCGCCGGTACTCCCGGAATTGCCGTTATCACCAAGCATGCACCCTCCTGTTCCTCCTGCCAGTTGATGACCTCGGGGCAAGCCACACCTCGACCTTTGAGCCAAATGAGGCGGTCACGCTCTCCAGCGAGCTCACCGCGGCGGGAAGCAGGTGCGATTTTCGCGAAGGCATGCCCGTCACCACGTCGAAAAACAAAATCACCAGATTCTCCGCCTCTGACAGGCAACCAGTCAGAATGCGATTCACCAAAAAAAATATTAGTTCGATTCAATGGAGGTTCCTTCAGTTTTCTGATGAAGCGCGAATATAGAGAAATATCCCGAATGTGCAGTTAACGAATTCTTGCGGTTTCTTTCAGCGCCGCCAATACCGCCAGCCCGTCGCGCAAGGGGCGCGGCTCGTGTGTGCGGATGAAGTCAGCTCCACCTGCGGCGGCGGCAAGCTCTGCAGCGAGTGTCGCGGCCCCGACATCCCCCGGACCACGGCCTGTGAGCGCGCGCAGAAAGGATTTGCGCGAAACAGACAGAAGCACCGGCAAATCGAAGCGCAGCCGCAATTCATCGAACCGCGCCAGCACCGAGAGCGAGGTTTCGGGAGCAGCCCCCAGAAAAAACCCCATGCCGGGATCAAGGACAAGGCGGTTGCGTTTGATACCGGCACCCGTCAGCGCCGCGATGCGCGCGTCAAAGAACGCCGCAATGTGATCCATGATGTCGCCAGCGGGTGCCTCGCGCCGATCTGCCTGCCCGTCTTGCACCGAATGCATAACGACGAGTTTGGCAGATGATTTCGCCAATTGCGGATAGAACGCAGCGTCTGGAAAACCGCGAATATCATTGAGATAGGCCACACCACGCGACAAGGCATAGGCTTGCGTCGCGGGTTGATAACTGTCGAGCGAGACGGGAATGCCATCTGCCTTGAGCGCGTCCAGCACCGGCGCGATACGCGCGATTTCTGTGTCGGACGAAACAGGCGCGGCGTCGGGATTGCTGGATGCCGGACCGAGGTCGATCACATCTGCCCCCTCGGCCATCAGCTTACGCGCCTGCGCAATGGCTGCGTCTGGCGCCAGATACCGGCCTCCATCGGAGAAACTGTCCGAGGTTATGTTGACGATGCCGAAAATGATGAGCGATTTATTCATGGGGGCTTCTATAATAATAATCGAGCATGAGTCTCATACGGATGCTCGGGTCGAAAGGGAATCCCCAGGCGAGTAACCTGTTTGCGGTGATCCATTAGCTGCAGGAGCAGAATAGCATACATCTGGAAGCAAAGCCAGGAAAGCGGCCTATGGAGCTGTGCGGCAGCGCTCAGTAGGCAATTTTTCAAAATATTGTTAAGCCTTTTCTGAGCATGGTATTTTTCATGGTATTACCAATTAGCAGGAAAATAAGCCATTGAATATAAAAGATAAAAATGTCTTGTTTACAATAGAGTGGGATAAATGGACGCTAAAGAACTGAACCACATGATAGCTGAGGCCTACAGCCGGGATTTGCAAAAGCCTGAGCTGGTATCGTTCAAAGAGGTGAGTCGCTGGGGGCGTAAGTACGGTTTCCCCGTCGTATGCACTCTGGCCGATGAAAGTGAAGAAAAGCAGATCCACTGGGCTGCCAGTTTGCTCATTCAAGTAGCCGGTACTTGGCCGCGAGAAGATATGCCGGAATTGCTCACACCGGAACGGGGCTCCGCGCTGTTCAACGATGCGATGCAGTTATTGGCGAATGGGCTTGGAGCAGCAAATCAATTGCGCTGACAGCACAAACCTTGTCAATAAGCGGCCTTCATGGCCGTTTTTTTGTTTAAAGTTTGTTTTAACAGAACCATAATTAGATATTGCAGTATCATTTTATGATCGCTACAATCTTTCACATGTGAAAGTTTGGGGGTGGTCTTGATCACCTGCGAGAAACCAAAATAGAGGTGGGTATGGCAAAAGTAATCAGCTTCGCCAACCAGAAAGGCGGAGTGGGTAAGAGTACCCTCTGTATCCAGCAGGCCTTTTATCTGGCGTTACAGAAGAAAAAGAAAGTGCTGGTCTTGGATATGGATGGTCAGGGGAACACGTCCTCTCGACTGGCCCCCAGACGAGAGCTTGAGGATGGTGACTACGAGCCCATCCTCACAGGAACCAAAACCGCAGAGCTGTTCGCTTACGAGCTGGACGGCATTGAGGTCATGCACTGCCCTTGCGGTGCAGACCTCATTCATACGCCGAAAAACGACCCGGATCTGTTTGAGATGGAGGCTGTGCCTCTTGACCAGGCCATGAATCCGGCTCGCCATTTGGCTGAGCTGTTTGAGAACTACGACTACGTGCTGATTGATTGTCCGCCTAGCCTCGGCAGAAAGCTGGTGGCAGCGTTGGTGATGTCTACCCATGTGGCATGTCCAGTAAAGCTCTCTGGCTTCGCTGTGGACGGCGTAGAAGGTCTCCTGAACACGATTATTGGTGTGCGCGAGGCGTACAACCAAGATTTGGAGATCCTGGGCATCGTGATCAACGACATGGACCGCTCTGTCAATCACGACAAAGCCCTCAAGTCGCTGGAGAACACAGTTCCGGATCTGTTGTTTGAGAACAAAATTATGCACCGGCCTCCGCTCGATACGGCGACGACTGATGGCATCCCTGTCTGGGAGCTTCGCTATGGACATGTCGCGGCCAAAGAAGTTGAGGCGGTGTTGGAAGAACTATTAGAGAAGGTGGGCTAAGCGATGGCATTGAACAATTTAAAAGGCCTGTCCGAACTTGCTAAAGCCGCCAAAGGCAAGAAAGGCAAAGAGGTTCTTACCGTACCTGTTGACGACGTTGTATCCAAGGTCCAGGTTCGTAAGCGCTTCCGTAACATTGAAGAGCTGGCGGCAACCTTGCTGACCGAAGGGCAGCAGTCTCCGATCATCGTGTTCCCGAAGAACGAAGAAGGCAAGTTCGTCATCCAAAAAGGGGAGCGGCGTTGGAGAGCGTGTAAACACGCTGGTATCGAGACCATTGACTTGGTGGTGAATGATAAGGTCCAGAACAACTTGGACGAGACTGCTGGTGAGCTGATCGAAAACATCCAGCGGGATGACTTGACTCCGGTAGAGATTGCCGAGGCGTTAAACCTGTTTATTGAAGAAGGTTGGAAGCAAAAGGATATTGCTGATCGGCTCGGTAAGAATATCACTTTCGTATCTACGCATCTGTCGTTGCTCAAGCTACCTGACTGTGTGCGTGAGTTATACGATAATGAAGTATGTTCTGATACAGAGACCTTGAATAACCTTCGTCTCTTGTTCGATCTGAATGAAGAAAGATGTCGCGCCGTCTGCGCGGTGGCTATGTCTGACGGGATTACTCGTAAACAAAGCCGTGAGCTGCTGAATGATGCCAAACGTATCAAAGACGAAATGGAAAAAGGCCCACTGACTGGCTCCCACCAGAATGATGAGCTTGGCGCTGGCAACACCGACGAGCAATCCCTCAACTCGGGTGGGGATGGTACGTCGGAACAAACCGGGAATGACGACCTGAACCTTGCCCAGGAGGAACTGGAAGGGGGTAAAAATTCCAATGGTCAGGACGATGATGACGAAGACCCTTTGCGTGATGAAGAGGGTGAGCACAAAGATCCTGTCAAGCAGCCAGATAACAGCGGCAAGGACAAA
This sequence comes from Citrobacter sp. 21OH12SH02A-Citro, assembly GCF_027919895.1. Lineage (NCBI taxonomy): Bacteria > Pseudomonadati > Pseudomonadota > Gammaproteobacteria > Enterobacterales > Enterobacteriaceae > Citrobacter > Citrobacter sp. 21OH12SH02A-Citro. Next base: position 136,978 of record NZ_CP114802.1, on the reverse strand, counting down.
GATGAAGAAGGCGGTGATGCTCTTCCTCCTCTGCCGAAGGACAAGGAATGGAAGAACGTCCGGGCTGACAGTTTGATTTTTGCTGTCAACGTTAACCTGGATGGCGAGACCAAACGTGGAGTCATCATGACCGACCGTGTTGCTCTGGTTCCGTCTACTGTCTGGGTTAAAACGCTCGATGGCGAAGGCAAGGAAAAGCATGTTCATGTGCCTGTGTCAGACATTGAACTCCTGAGTGTCGAAGGCTAATAAAGGAGGCCCAGCCAGAGAGGTTGGGCCTGTCAAGAACAGGTGAATATGAAGATCTCACAGGACATGAAAAGAAAATTTGCTTTGGTGAATGCCCTGTCTAAAACGGAGAAGCCAAGTCTCCAAGACCTTCACAAGGCAACAAATATTCCTGAATCAACGATCAAGAGACAGTTGTCTGCCCTGCGTGATGAGTTCGGAATGAATATCTTGTTCGTCAGGGAGTCTACCGGCGAACGAGGTGCCACCGGCTACTACATGCTGACAGACTGGGGGATCTTAGACAGGTCTTCGTTCTTGAACCGGTACGGAAAACTGTAAGGTGCCATAGAGCAGCGCATTGAATGCAAAACCCGCCAATCGGCGGGTTTTTTTATGCTGCCACGGTAGCGGCGGTTGCTGGAGGTTTTTCGGCGTAGTAGGCGATGTTCTTGGTTCGTCTGCTAAGGGTGTCTATGCCGACGATACTCAGCGTTTTGGGAGTGGTATTGCGGGACTCGAAATAATGGAATAGCTGGATCATGCAGCACTTCACCATCAACGGATCGATGTCTTCCAGGTAGATTGAGGCTTCTCTCAATGCTTCGGGACCGTGGTTCTCGATCAGGTTTTCCATCCAGTGAATGGCGTTGATGCCAGAACCACAGCAGGGCTCATAAAAGTCTGCCGAAGACTGTGAGCCAACAATGAGTGACATCAAGCGGCCAATCTCTGGAGGAGTGGGGAAGTAATTGGTGCCCTTCTTGTGGAAGCCAGACATGCTTAGGACGTAACCCAAAACATCGCTGGTGGGGTCGCGCTTAATGGCGGCAGACAGGACGTGAGAGAGCTCGAAGGCGACCGGCTGAAGTTCTTCCGGGATCTCCTCCTTGGCTGGGTATAGGCCAGTCTGCAAGTATGCCCACTGGTCAATAAAGGCCTCAACAAACCGAGATGTGCCCATTCTGTATCGGGACTGCTCGATGAGAGATAAAGCCTTGGATGTAAGTTGCTGTGTTTCTGGTGACATAAGCGCTCCAGTTTGTTCTGACGAAACATTCAAGAGGTAGAAACGAAGAACCCCGCCGAAGCGAGGTTCTTTGCTTTCCTGCCTGATCGCCTTAATGCCGAAGCAAAGACGTCTTGATAAAGTCGGGGCAACCGGACATTTCCCGGTCGATGAAGTCCTGACGTTTCGCCAGCGGCCATTTCATGAACGCCGCGAGCGGGATGCGCTTATTCGTGTTAGTATTGCCTTGCAGCATAACAAAGCTCCTTAATTGCTTGATTGTGTTGTAAGGGCTGCAACGAAGGTCGAAGAGCGATGCGGCCCTTATTTATGATTATTACAGCATCATAAAATAATATCAAGGGACAATAAAACGATACCAAGAAACAAAACTTTCACATGTGAAAGTCTCCCCGCTGTCCACCTCGCACACTCCAAACGCCCAAATAACTTGTCTATCTGCCCAAAATGGGCGCGTAAGCGTCCGATAGAAAGTAATTGTTAGTGAGATATTGACTACACGGAATATGGCTATATCATAGAATCATAAAATGATACTGTAAAAGTGATATGTATGCCAAAGCAAGCAAATCATCTCCGTTTGAAGAAACCTTGCGCCAACTGTCCATTCCGGAAGGAGGGCGCTATCGAGCTGGTCCCTGGGCGATTAGAAGGCATCATCAACGACATCGTTGAAAACGACATGACGACGTTTCATTGCCACAAGACCGTGCATTCAAAGTCAGGTGGTGAATGGGATGAAGAGGGTAACTATGCACCTTCGGGACAAGAGTCGATGTGTGCCGGTGCTGCGGCTTACTTGATGAAAATAGGCAGGCCGACAGTGGCTATGCGAATTGCCTTTGCGTTTGGTGATGCAAAGGTGTCCGACTGGGACGAAGCTCAAGAGCTGGTTGTCGAGCCTTTGGTACAAGGGGACCGAAATGAGTAAGCGATATGCGGTAGTGCCGCATCCGAAACTGAAACGAGAGTACAAAGGTCGGCTGGTCAGAACTACTCGGGTACTAAAAAACGGCTGGGGGGTGATCCCTCTAGGGGCTGTGGCAACGGTCACGCATCAGTCTCCCAAGGGATCAGAACTGACCTTTGAACCATGCGACTGCTGCGGCCTGAAAGCCATTATCAGTCATGTAAGCATGGACTCCATTGAATTTATCGAACCGATTACTGAGGAAGAAGATGGACGAGAACAAGCTCAACATTGAAACGGTCGATGGGCACAACGAGCTGGTAGTCAGCTTTTTGTCCAGAATGGTAAGCCTGAGTGACGAGGAAAAGCAGACAGTATTGTCCTGCCTTCCGGGCACCGGCAAACAAACAATCACCCAGCTCTATGAGGCGCTGCGTTCTCAAGGGCACCAGGATCTTGCAGAGAAGGTCGAACCATACCTCCAGCAGGGGGTGTTTGGGCCGATCTTCGATAACGCCAAGTCCAAGGTGTTCGTTCGGGACGAAGCGCCTTTTTTCCTCATGGATGAAAATCCTTTGAACTGGGATGACGCTAAAGCATTCAATCGCCTACGTATGAGTACGACCTGTGTTCTTGGCCGTGGCGGCTGGACTATCGGTGAGCGCTTTGATGACCGCTTTGATACCGAGGTGGGCGGAACACAGCTTATCGTCACCCAGTCACTCAACGAAAAAGGTGAGATTGAAGGAGGACTTCCTACCTCGATGTCGCTGAATGACTTTGCTGAGTTCCCTAAACAGCCAAGGCCTCCTCAAATAGTCGATTACCAGGAAGACAAGCGATACACGCTTGAGGAAGCGGAAGCTATCCCTGAGCTCGCACCAGTGGTTCAGCGTCTGAAAGAGCGCATCGAAGAGTATGAGGAGAGAAGAGCCCATGATTGACATGACATGCCGCCTCTGTGCTGGTTCCGGTGTTTATGACTTTTCCCCTTCCAAAGAAACCTGCGGTATGTGCCAAGGGCATGGGAAATTTGCTGACGCCAAAGCAATGCTGGTGGCTGCCATCGAGCTGGCAAAGAAGCAACGCGAGCCGGTCATTGAAGTGGTAATGGGGTTGGTGCTCCAGGGTGTGGATGTTAGAGGGAAGGAGCCTGGAGAGCGGTTCAAGGCTGCTCAGGCCTTTAACGCCCCAGGGCACAACCTATTACGATACGGGTGGGATGCTTGGGAGCTCTATGCCCTCCATGAGGGTGTAAGTCCAGAACTTGCATCGCTTGGCCGAAGTGTGATGCGCGAGTGGCATAGCCATTCATGGGGCCGGTTCAGTGGAGAGGTAGGCTTTAACGCCGCCGAGATCATGATCAAACAGGCCAAAGACAACCCAGAAAAAGCAGAAGAGCGCTGGGCGTTCCTGCTTAGTGAAGAATGGATGGTGGAGTAATTGTCGTGACAGAACAAACCAATAAGAAATTGATGCTGGATGAGTCTCCAGATATGCCCCTGCAATTCAAGTGGAGAAAGTTTGGTGGTGCGATTTTTACTGCCACGCAAACAATGGAGCACGTCAAGGAAGGACGTAAGCTCGGGCCGACTCCAGCAGGGATGCTACCTCAAGAAGTGTGGCTGAACCGCCTGATCGCTATGGAAGAAACCCTGCCACGAGGGAAGTTTTTTGACAGATTCCGCCGCCGCGACAAAAACGAGCAGTATGACTTGGCCGCCGATCATCTCCGTCTTGTCGGACAGAAAAAGCGATAGGGGGATAGATGAAAGCCCAGGCATACCCACCATCAGTCATTCGTAAAGGCGCTGTGTTGTACGCAGCCCTTTATTACATCTCTGATGATGATAAAGCAAAGGTCGAGGTTACAGAGTGGATAGTTCGCTCTATTCAGAAACGACGCAACTCAACCAGCGATCAACGCTATGTCAATCTTGCCCAAAAGTTAGATGGGATTACGTGGGGGAAAAGGTCACGGAAGAATGGGGACTTTGGTTGGTTGCCATCTATACCGAGCTGGTGTTTGAAGCAGTTCCGGGAAGGTGGCGAATTGCCTTTTGGCGTTTATACGACGCGACTGGCCGCTCTCAAGTTTGCGAAAGTCAGCTTGCAGGAAGAGGTCCAATATTGCGAGGCCGAGCTGAAAAAGCCTCAGACAGAAGAGGATACTCAGGAACTCCAAGAGGAGCTGGCGGAGAACCAGAGACTTCTGAAAGCTGCTGGAGCAATGGTGAAGCGCGAGCAAAACAAGAAGAAAAGAGGTTGACCAATGTTACCGATCGTCTCCCCCTCCGTAGTAACCAAACAACTTGCGTTCAATCGAGTAGGCGATAAACGCAAGGTTAGGGTTTCGTCCAACTTTTTGGATGTTATGGGGTTCAAGCCAGGTATGGGCATCGCCGTTGAGCCAGGGGAGGGGATGGGCGGTTTTTCGGTGATCCCAGCGACCGATGAACTACAGACACACCAGGTTTATCAGCGCCGGTATCAACCAAAGAGTCGCTCCAACAACCCGCTGGAAACCGTTATTGAGTTTTCTGGACAAGGGCTCATAGATAAGTGCTTCCCTCGCTATACAGAGCGTTTCCACGTCGAAATGCGAAAAGGCCGAGTAGTCTTCACTCCTGTCGCAAACAGAGCCTTTGCCATTGCGGATCGGTTCAGAAAAACCAGCCCTTTCCGTGCCTTTGTGGCATTGACTGGCGGGGTAGACATTCATGTTATGGAAGCGCTTGGCTGGAAGGCTGAGATTGTTTTGGAGCATCGTCCAGTTGAAGCCAGAGACAGAGCATCCGGGCGGAACCTGAGTGAAGTACATGCGCTCAATACGCTGGTGAACAGCTCCCCGCGTATCCTGCTGAATGAAGACATTCATCACCTGGAGCTGGATCGCCTTGGAGCCTTGCTGGCGGAGTGCCCACCAATTGGTTTGGCCCATTACTCGTTGGGGTGTGATGACCACTCAAACGCCAAAAGTCCAAGGGACAAAGAGCGTTCTCTTGAGGATCTCTCCACCATGCTCGACATGGTTTACCCGGCACTAAAACAGATCGAGGTCGTGAACCCTGCCGTCGTGCTGGTGGAAAACGTCCCGAACTTCAAAGCATCCGGAGCCGGGGCGATGATGGGAACGACACTGCGGCGGATGGGGTACTTCCTCACTGAGATGGTCTTGAACGGTCTGGATTTCGGCGCTTACCAGGGGCGAGAACGCTATTACATGGTGGCGTCGGTCTTCCCTGGGTTCGTTCCACCGAAACCTGAGCAGAGAGCTGGTGGACGATTGTGGCCGGTGATCGAGAAGCACCTCGGGGATTGTGCTGACGTCACAGTGTTGAAGTCAATTCAGGCCAGAGAGTCAACTTCTCGCAGGATGCCTGCGTTCTTGACGAGAGAAAGCACCAGTTGCCCGACCATCCTCAAGTCTCAGGATCGTGGGGTAAAGGATGCAGTGTACATCCAAGACGGTGGCCGCATTTACAAGCCATCGGTCGATCTGGTTCAGGAGTTGATGTCGATACCTGATAGCTTTGATGTTTCGTGGATGGCAAAAGAACAAGCGACAGAAACGCTTGGGCAGAGTGTGGATTACAGATTGCATTCAGCGGTCATGGCCGCAGTTCGGGATCACCTGAATGTGAATTGCGGTCGCCATACCGTGGTGCAGCACGGTATCAGAAGTAAGGAAGGTAGATAATGGCAGTCATTTACTACGGCGAGGGAACCCATGACGCCGGTTTCGTCGGGTTCCGTGTCGCACGAACAGTTGGGGTGGCGGATGATTACCGGCAGGAATACTTCTCCTTGAGAGAGTATTCCTACGCAACAGCTCACCGGCTGGCCTACAGCTTGGACCGAAAGTGGGAAGCTGAGGCAGAAGAGGTGAAGCGTCAGAATAAGACTTGTAAGCGGCGACGCAACTCCGGGCCAAACATCATTGCTGAGGGGCTGAGGGCTTATATCAGCATTGAGAACCGGAGCCGGATGGGGGTGAAGAGAACCTACTTCGCGCCTTGTTTTCTCGTCACAAAGCCAGGCTACGGCAATGGGGATATTGCTTTCAGGATTTCCACTCATGGCTACGCAGAAGCCTACGAAAAGGCGGTGGAAAAATATTGTGAGATCCATGATTTGACGGATGAGCAGTATGTTGAGTTGCTTGACCGTATGCCGAGTACAGAGGTGTTCACTGGATACCTGCTGAATGCTCTTTTAATGCGCGGCCATCGCGCTACAAAAGCTGAAATACTGAGTAAGCTGGGGGCTGAGAAGAATGAAGAGGACATTGCCAATGGCAAAGGGAAAAGCGGCCAGAACAGAGTGCGTTGCCCAGAGTATCGGTGGGCGCAATAACAGCGCCACCAGCTTTTGGGACCGTATTTTAACAGTTGAGGAGACGGCCACACTCATTGGCGTCAGGATCTCTGAGCTCAAAGACGCGGTGCGCTATCAGAAACTCCTGAAAGGGAAGGCAGCTCCAGAAGTACATTCGGTATCAGGAACTGGGAAACTGTTTTTTGATGGGCGATCCATTAAATCGTTCATAGAGGACTAACCGGTGGATCTGGATCAAAAGCAAGAACCGTGGATCAGCGTCAACGACAAGATGCCGGTCGTCGGTGTGCCTGTTCATTACCAGCTTAAAGGATGTTGGTCGGGCAAAATTGTTGAGTACGACTTGATCCATGTTCAGGAAGATGATTGTTCGTGGCGAACGGCGGACGACAACTCGGAAGTCAGCTATGACTTCGATGTCATCACCTGGAGACCTATTTAGGTTTGGGAGTCTTGCATTATCCGGCGGTTATTGCCGTGAAAATACGGATGTTCAAACCATGTTTTATAGCAACACCTCCTTGGGGGCGGAATTATGTTTTTTGATAACAAAGTAGAATCTCACTCGCTCGTAATGGGAGCCAGCGGGAAGGGTAAATCGGTCTTGTCCGAACAAGTGCGGAAAAATGCGAGGCTGCGCGGTGATCTGCTGGTGGATACTGAAATGTACCGTGAAGGTCGAGGGTTGAAACCATACGAGCATGAGTACGCTCGTCGCTTAGTTCTGGGGCTAAGTGGACCGTTGCCGCGTGAACTGCGTGGGAAGCCGGTGACGGTTATCTCTGATGTGTCCAGGCCAAAAAAGGTAAAGCGTCAGCCAAAGCAATTTGTTAAGACCGTGAATGGCGTAACCCTTGAACGCCAATTGGTGGCCGATGCAAGAGATCAGTTGGAAATGCAAACAGGCGTCTGGCTCAAACAACCACAGCTCATCGAGCTGATGGAAGAGTCGGGCATAGACGAAACTCTGGCCGATTTTGGTGAGGCTGAAACACAGATCCGAGAAATGCTGGCGGATGCGTTGGCGATGAAACTGGTAGGACGCTCATGGCCCAAGTGTGGAGCCCTCTATAACGCGGCAGAAAAGTCCGACGTTAACTTCTCCTCCGAGCTTGATGCTGCGGCCAAAAAAGCTGGATACATGGTTCGCTAAATGGGATTTGGTGTGGACAAGATAGATCGGCAAAGTTGGCTCGTTAAATTCAGGCGAGCGAAGTGTCAGGACACTTTAGACACGATGAGGGATGCGGCCATTCGCAACTATGAAGGGAATATTCGTGTTATCGCGGATATTGTATTGGCCCATGAGGCGAGAGAGACAGAAATTGAAAAAGGGATGTTTTGTCGAATAGTTAGATAGTCTGATGGGCTATCAGGTGGTGATTATGAAAAAGAGAATACTTCATCTGCCCGTAAAAAAGATTTACTTCGATCAGATCAAATCTGGAGAAAAACCAGATGAATATCGCCTCGTTACAGACTACTGGATAAAAAGACTAGAGGGGCGCGAGTATGATGAAGTCCATGTTAAGTGTGGCTACCCAAAGGCTGGAGATATGTCCAGGATAGAGATTCGCCCTTGGCGTGGCTTCTCAAGGAGTGTTATAACGCACCCGCACTTTGGAGATTGTCCGGTTGAAGTATTCGCTATCCATGTGAATTGAATGGTGTATGACAACTGTGCTTGGTAGGAAAATCAGGTATCAAAAGAAATTGGGTTATTAAAAATTAGGGGCCATCGGCCCCTTAATTGTTTTAGTCTGTGAACATTGAACAATCGAGGTGGGATAGTGCTTGTTCGTAGCTGTCTTTGTTGTTCGTCTTACGTAGTTCCACCAGCTCAACAATCACTGGACTTAAAGCCAGAGATTGAGGCTCCCAGACGCGCTTGCATTTGACCGCCATGTTGGCATTTACGTCTGTAACAACGTAGAGAAACTCAGGCGCTTCTTTCAATGTCCCCAGGCCCTTTGCCATATCCACAGCCTCAGAGTTCTTATAGCTTCGAGTAAAGCTCAGCTCGTCTTGGGGAATGTAGCTGGCAGTCGCCGCAGCCAAACCTGACACCATGCCTTTACCTGCGCTTTTTGCAATGGCCGAGCTGGTAGCTAAAGTTGGCATTACGGCCTGCCCCATTTGGCTGGCGGATGCCGCCGCCAAGCCTGAGGCGATGTTCTTCCCTGCATCTTCGGCAGTGGCTGAGCTGGTGGTGAGCATCGCAGTTAAAATGATTGTTCCAAACATACTTAATTCCTCTATCAATCCATAAAGTCCGACTTTTTGAAGGGCATAGTGCCTTTGCAATCGGGATAGGCGGTGCAGCCCCAGAACTTAGAAGCTCGCTTCTTGCCGGGCGCTTTTCCTTTCCTGAGACGCATCGGGCTACCGCAATCTGGGCAGTCTGGACAATCCTCAGCCGCGATACGCTTCTCGGGTTTCCCTCGGTTGTCTGGGAACGTCTTCTTGCAAGCCTCGTTCTGGCAGCCCCAGAAAAATCCGTTCTTCCCTTTGATCCGGTGCATCTCTCCACCGCAGTTGAAGCATTCGTGTGAAGGCGGCTTAGCGCCCTCGAAGGCTTTAGCCATCGCGCCACCTTCTTTGGTCAGAACCGGTGCGGGCACTTTGAGCTGCTCAACCATTTGGCAGATCCAGGTGGAAATCTGCTTCATGAAGACAGACATATTCCCGGAGCCGGAGGCGACTTTCTCAAGCTCCTGCTCCCAAGCCGCAGTCATGCCGGGTGATTTGATGGCTGGTGGAAGCACTGCGATAAGCGCATGAGCCTTATCAGTTGCAAGCAGTACCTTTTTCTGACGTTTGAAGTAGCCTTTATCAACAGCGCCCTGGATGATGCTTGCGCGTGTTGCTGGAGTGCCTAAACCGGCTGTGTCTTTGAGAATTTGCTTGAACTTCTCCTCAGTCACGAACCGGGCAATGTTCTCCATCGCGGCAAGCAATGTGGCTTCGGTGAAGTGCGGTGCTGGCCGCGTCATTTTGTTTGCCAGCTCGGCACCATTAAGCAAAGCGGGTTCGCCCTGGCTAACCCTGGGGAGCTTCTCTTGTTCAACCGGCGCGTCGGTGTCTTCCCCCTCGTCCTTGGGACTGCTTTCACTATCAGAAGCAAACAAAACCTTCCAGCCTTGTTTGGCAGGTGTCTTACCAGAGGCCGCAAAGAGGTGACGCCCACACTGCACCTCGATGGAGGTTTTGGTGAACTCGAACTCGCTGTAGAACTGCGCGATGTAGAAACGACGGATGGCGTCGTAAAGATTGAACTCGATCTCAGACATGGCACTGATGTCTGTTCTGGCCGGTGTTGGAATGATCGCGTGGTGCGCGGTCACTTTGGCGTCATTGAATACCCTGGCCTTGCGATGAGGATCTGCGCCAGCCACCAGCCCAGAGACGTTCTGATCGGACAAAATGAGCGCCTGGAGAATGTCCGGAATGTCTTCCTTTTGGCTCTCGGGTAGATAACGACTATCAGTACGAGGGTAGGTGGTCGCTTTGTGCGTCTCGTACAGAGCTTGAGCTGCATCCAGTACCTGCTGAGCGGTGTATCCCCATCGTTTGCTTGCGTATTGTTGCAGCGACGTTAGATCGAAGGGGAGGGGGGCTGACTCTTTACCTGGTTTGGTTTCTGCTTTGCTGATAACAGCATTGGCACCATTGACCTGGGAGGCTACCTGCTCGGCATAGGCCTTATTGACGCACCGGCCTTGCTCGTCACTGCACTCTTCTGGTGGTATCCATTGGGCGGCAAACTGTCCATTCTGTACGGACACGTTCACACCCAGAGTCCAGTATGGTGAGGGGGTGAAACCGGCGATCTCTCGGTCCCGTTGACAAACAAGAGCGACGGTTGGGGTGATAACCCTGCCAACGTGAAGAGTGTGGTTGAAGCCGACATCTCGGGCCAGCACTGTGTAGAGGCGGCTCACGTTCATGCCTACCAACCAGTCAGCGCGTTGCCGTGCCAATGCGGCGTAGTAGAGTGAGACCGTATCCTTGCCATCCTTTACGTTGTTCAGCGCTTTCTTGATGCTTGACTCATCGAGAGCCGTCAAACAAACCCGGCGAATAGGGCCAGAGTAGCGGAATCGATCCAGAAGCGAACGGGCGATAGCCTCACCTTCTCGGTCGTAGTCCGTTGAGATGTAGATGGTGCTCGCCTTTTTGACCAGTCCCTCAACAATTTTGTACTGTTTGAACGCACTCTTGCGAACGTTGTACCGCCATGACTCTGGTGCAATAGGGAGGGTCTCCAGTGACCATGACTTGTAGCGTTCGTCATAATCGTCTGGCATATACAATTCCAGCAGGTGGCCGAACGCCCACGTAATAACGCGGTTTCCTCCATCATGGAGAAATCCATCACCTCGTTGGGAGGCCTTCATTACGCCAGCCAAATCTTTGGCCTGAGAAGGCTTCTCGCAGATATAAAGGTCCATTAAGCAGCTCCTCTCATCTTTGATTCCAGATTCGCCAGCTCAGCCCAGCTTTGGGCCAGACCTTTGACTTCGGGGTAGTCTCTGGAGAGGTTTTCGAGGACTCCAGAAATGACATAGGCCGCTTCGCGGGAATTACCCCTCGAACCGGCCTCCTGGAGCATGATTGATAAAGCGTCGAAGAGCTCAGCCTTACGGCTTGGCTCTGTCTGGTTTCTTATTTCAGAGCTTTGCATGGGTTCACCACTGAATAGGGACGCACGGACTCGCGCACAATGCGGCGATCTGCGTCAGTTACAGCCTGGCTGGTGCAAAAGTGCGTCCAGGCATTCAGATAATCTTGATAGGTGTGGGTAGGTGGTATGCAGCCGGTTACAACATCCTTGGGGATGTTTGTAGTCCCCTCGGCTTCCACAAAGCGCCAATCGTGCTCGTCCATACCTTTGCCGCCATCGCAATAGCGTTCCCAGCGTGACAACTCGTACAGCGAGTAGCCTTTGCCTTTATTCATGGACTTGAAGGTATTGATGGCTTCGTTCACATCCCCGTGCTGCTTGATCCCTGCTGGAGTTTTATCTGAACCAGCGGAGTCATCTTTGACCTTGTTCATCGTTGCGCTGACATTACCGTCGCCCAGCACATGGATATAACCAGGTTGACGTAATGCAGCACCACCGCGCCCCATGTTGTCCCATGCCATCGACAGTTCCCGGCTAACTCGGGCAGGTTTGTCATTTTCGGCAGGGGCAGTCTGGGGCTGAGGCTTTTGCTCGGGGGCGTTAGAGGCACACCCGGCCAGAATTGCCACTCCCAGAATTGCTATCAGTTGTCTCATCGTGTCGTTCCTCATCAAAAATTGTCGATGAGCCCATTCTAAAAGGGGGGGGATGGAAAGCTGGTTTCTCAAACTGCCCAAATTGGACAGATAGGCGTGTGTGCGATCTAAAGGTGTTTTGAGAGCATGTAGCGACGAGAAATACGATAGGAATATGGTCAACCTACATGCTGAAAGCCCTTAACAAGTTATTTGGTGGGCGAAGTGGAGTGATCGAGACCGCGCCGAGCGCCAGAGTGTTGCCGCTTAAAGACGTGGAAGATGAAGAAATCCCTCGATACCCACCTTTTGCCAAGGGCCTGCCAGTGGCCCCACTAGACAAGATACTGGCAACCCAAGCTGAACTGATTGAGAAAGTGCGGAACTCTCTCGGTTTCACTGTGGACGACTTCAACCGGCTTGTTTTGCCGGTGATCCAGCGGTATGCCGCGTTTGTTCACCTGTTGCCAGCTTCCGAATCACACCACCACCGTGGCGCTGGTGGTCTGTTCCGACATGGGCTTGAAGTGGCCTTCTGGGCAGCTCAGGCATCTGAGTCAGTTATCTTTTCCATCGAGGGGACGCCTCGGGAACGCCGTGACAATGAGCCGCGTTGGAGACTGGCGAGCTGTTTCTCTGGGCTGCTGCATGATGTGGGTAAACCGCTCTCGGATGTGTCCATTACGGACAAAGACGGGTCAATCACATGGAACCCGTATTCGGAGTCACTTCATGACTGGGCACACCGTCACGAAATCGACCGTTACTTTATCCGGTGGCGCGACAAGCGACACAAAAGACATGAGCAATTCTCGCTGCTGGCGGTGGATCGAATTATTCCGGCTGAGACTCGGGAGTTTCTGTCCAAGTCTGGCCCGTCCATCATGGAAGCGATGCTGGAAGCTATCTCAGGAACCAGCGTCAATCAGCCTGTGACCAAGCTGATGCTTCGCGCTGACCAAGAGAGCGTCTCACGGGACCTTCGCCAGAGTCGTCTCGATGTGGACGAGTTCTCCTATGGTGTGCCCGTCGAGCGTTACGTGTTCGATGCCATCCGCCGCCTGGTTAAAACCGGAAAATGGAAGGTCAATGAGCCAGGCGCGAAAGTCTGGCACCTCAACCAAGGTGTATTCATTGCCTGGAAACAGCTTGGGGACCTTTATGACTTGATCAGCCACGACAAGATCCCCGGTATCCCACGAGACCCTGACACACTGGCCGACATTCTCATCGAACGTGGTTTTGCTGTACCAAACACGGTGCAGGAGAAGGGTGAACGTGCGTACTACCGCTACTGGGAAGTTTTGCCTGAGATGCTCCAGGAGGCGGCGGGTTCGGTGAAGATCTTGATGCTCCGACTCGAATCAAACGACCTGGTGTTTACGACTGAGCCTCCTGCGGCTGTTGCTGCGGAAGTTGTTGGTGATGTTGAGGACGCTGAGATTGAGTTCGTTGATCCTGAGGAAGCCGATGACGGTGACGACCAAGAGGAAGGTGAAGCAGCTCTGAACGATGACATGTTGGCCGCAGAGCAGGAAGCAGAGAAAGCTCTAGCTGGCCTTGGCTTTGGTGATGCGATGGAGATGCTGAAAAGCACCTCCGATGCTGTCGAGGAGAAGCCAGAGCAAAAAGATGCGGGACCAACGGAATCATCTAAGCCTGACGCTGGCAAGAAGGGTAAGCCGCAGAGCAAACCGGGCAAAGCAAAACCGAAGAGTGATACGGAGAAACAACCCCATAAACCAGAGGCAAAAGAGGATCTGTCCCCTCAGGACATTGCCAAAAACGCACCACCTTTGGCAAACGACAATCCGTTACAAGCACTCAAGGATGTTGGGGGTGGACTGGGGGACATCGACTTCCCGTTTGACGCATTCAACGCATCGGCAGAGACAACCAGCACTGACGCAACAAACTCAGAAATCCCAGATGTGGCAATGCCCGGAAAGCAAGAGGAGCAGCCAAAACAGGACTTCGTTCCACAAGAACAAAACTCCCTGCAGGGCGATGACTTTCCAATGTTCGGTGGTTCTGATGAACCGCCATCATGGGCGATTGAGCCGCTCCCTATGCTGACTGACGCACCAGAACAACCAACGCACACGCCAGAAATGCCGCATACGGACAACGTTAATCAGCATGAGAAGGACGCAAAGACCTTGCTCGTTGAGATGTTGTCTGGATACGGGGAAGCATCGGCGTTGCTTGAACAAGCGATCATGCCTGTTTTGGAAGGTAAAACGACGCTGGGCGAAGTCCTATGCCTGATGAAGGGGCAAGCCGTCATTTTGTACCCGGATGGCGCTCGGTCGCTGGGTGCGCCGTCAGAGGTTCTCTCGAAGCTGTCCCACGCCAACGCGATTGTTCCGGACCCGATTATGCCAGGTCGCAAAGTTCGTGATTTCAGCGGAGTGAAGGCAATTGTACTGGCGGAGCAGCTTTCAGATGCAGTCGTGGCGGCCATTAAGGATGCCGAGGCGTCAATGGGTGGATACCAGGATGCCTTTGAGCTCGTCTCTCCCCCTGGCTTGGATGCAAGCAAAAATAAGTCTGCACCGAAACAACAAAGCCGAAAAAAGGCGCAGCAGCAGAAGCCTGAGGTTAATGCCGGTAAAGCCTCGCCTGAACAAAAGGCGAAAGGTAAGGACTCCCAGCCACAGCCGAAGGAGAAGAAGGTCGATGTTACTTCTCCGGTTGAAGAGCAACAGCGCAAGCCGGTCCAAGAAAAACAGAACGTGGCTCGCCTTCCTAAGCGGGAGGCTCAACCGGTGGCTCCTGAGCCCAAAGTTGAGCGTGAGAAGGAATTGGGACACGTCGAGGTGCGAGAAAGGGAAGATCCAGAGGTTAGGGAGTTTGAGCCGCCTAAGGCGAAAACAAACCCGAAAGACATCAACGCGGAAGATTTCTTGCCGTCTGGTGTTACGCCTCAGAAAGCACTCCAGATGCTCAAGGACATGATCCAAAAACGCTCGGGCCGATGGCTCGTGACACCTGTCCTGGAAGAGGATGGCTGCTTAGTAACCAGTGACAAAGCCTTCGACATGATTGCCGGTGAAAACATCGGCATCAGCAAACACATCCTCTGCGGGATGCTGAGCCGGGCACAGAGACGCCCTTTGCTCAAGAAACGTCAGGGAAAATTGTATTTAGAGGTAAATGAAACATGACAATGAGTTATGACCCGCTCGCCTACGAGATGCCGTGGCGGCCCAACTATGAAAAAAATGCTGTAGCAGGCTGGCTTGCCGCCTCCGGCGCGGCTTTGGCCGTAGAGCAAGTCAGCACGATGCCGCCGGAGCCATTCTATTGGATGACGGGGATCTGTGGCGTGATGGCGATGGCTCGTTTGCCCAAGGCTATCAAACTTCACCTGCTCCAAAAGCATTTGAAGGGGCGTGATCTGGAGTTTATTTCCATTGCGGAGCTCCAAAAGTACATCAAGGACACGCCGGACGATATGTGGCTTGGTAGTGGGTTCCTGTGGGAAAACCGCCATGCCCAGCGCGTGTTTGAGATCCTGAAACGCGACTGGACTTCCATCGTAGGGAGAGAGTCCACGGTCAAAAAGGTTGTCCGGAAGATACAGGGTAAGAAAAAGGAGCTGCCAATCGGCCAGCCCTGGATTCACGGGGTAGAGCCCAAAGAAGAGAAGCTGATGCAGCCACTCAAGCACACTGAGGGGCATTCGCTGATCGTTGGGACCACCGGCTCGGGCAAGACCCGTATGTTCGACATCCTGATTTCACAGGCCATTCTGCGTGGGGAAGCCGTGATCATCATAGACCCGAAAGGGGATAAGGAGATGCGGGACAATGCCCGACGTGCCTGTGAAGCTATGGGGCAGCCGGAAAGATTCGTCTCATTTCATCCAGCATTCCCGGAAGAGTCGGTGCGTATCGACCCTCTGCGTAACTTCACCCGCGTGACTGAAATCGCAAGTCGTTTGGCAGCGTTGATCCCGTCCGAAGCAGGGGCCGACCCGTTCAAATCATTTGGATGGCAGGCACTGAACAACATCGCTCAGGGCTTGGTCATCACTCATGATCGTCCCAACCTGACAAAGCTCCGCCGATTCCTTGAAGGTGGCGCTGCTGGCTTGGTCATCAAGGCCGTTCAGGCTTACTCAGAGCGAGTTATGCCCGACTGGGAGGCAGAAGCAGCGGCTTACTTGGAAAAAGCCAAAAACGGTTCGCGTGAGAAGATCGCTTTCGCGTTGATGAAGTTCTACTACGACATCATCCAACCTGAGCACCCGAACTCTGACCTGGAAGGCTTGCTGTCGATGTTCCAGCACGACCAAACCCACTTCTCCAAGATGGTGGCGAACCTCCTGCCGATCATGAATATGCTGACGTCCGGGGAGCTAGGCCCTCTGCTGTCTCCAGACTCATCTGATCTGAGCGACGAACGCCAGATCACCGATTCCGCAAAAATCATCAACAACGCTCAAGTTGCTTATCTGGGGCTCGACTCCCTGACCGACAACATGGTTGGTAGTGCTATGGGGTCCATCTTCCTGTCAGACCTGACAGCGGTTGCCGGTGACAGATACAACTACGGCGTCAACAACAGACCCGTAAATATCTTTGTTGATGAGGCTGCCGAGGTGATCAACGACCCGTTCATCCAGCTCCTGAACAAAGGTCGCGGTGCGAAACTTCGTCTTTTCGTTGCAACTCAGACTTTTGCTGACTTCGCAGCTCGACTGGGTAGCAAAGACAAAGCGCTCCAGGTGTTGGGGAACATCAACAACACGTTTGCTCTGCGTATCGTCGATGGTGAAACCCAGGAGTATATCGCGGATAACCTGCCGAAGACCCGGCTCAAGTACGTCATGCGGACTCAAGGCCAGAACTCGGATGGCAAGGAGCCCATTATGCACGGAGGCAACCAAGGCGAGCGTTTGATGGAGGAGGAAGCTGATCTGTTCCCAGCCCAGTTATTGGGAATGCTTCCGAACCTGGAATACATAGCCAAAATTTCAGGCGGAACAATCGTAAAAGGCCGTCTGCCCATATTGACCCAGTAAGAGCAGAGCTATGTGTGACAAGAAGTATAGAGATTACGAGGTAGCCATCATGGTCGATGTGAACCCTTTCGACAGGGTTATGAATGAATTGAAAAGTCGTGGCCGCAAGAACGCTCACATCCTGAGCATCCTCCAATTCGACTGGCCTGCATCGGAGGCCATCATCGAGAAGCTGAGCTGCTACATCACAGACGGGATTAAGGCTAATCAGGAGCCTGTGATTTACCCGATCATTGAAGAAGCTCTGCATCGCTACAGCCAGCTCGTGTTTCATGAGCAGAGAGAGAAATATGAAGACCCGGCCAGAATTGGGGCATTTCTGGAAACCCTGATCACCGAAACCTGCCGGGCGTTGGAAGTGCAAATTGTCGATAGTGGCGGTGATTCATGGTCTGTCGATTCAGGAGAGTCGTTCTCACTGTGGCTTTCTTCCCATCCAGGAGAACTATCCATTAACCCGCAGCCCCATGAGGATGAGACCTCTTTGCGTGGCTTGCTGTATGAGCTCATCACCTGTGAGAGCGTGAAAACTGTTTTAAGGAGAACCGACTATGAAGAAGCCGTGGTTGCTGGTCGCATGGCTGCTGGTTATTGAGTTGCTGGCAATATTGCTGCTGATCCCTGGCGACTGGACAGACAGAGCCATCAAAAGGGAATCCGTGCTGGTGGAACAGAGTCTTGGTGTCGAAGCAAGAGACTGGATACAGAACAAAGCATCTACCTGGTTCAGGTCGAGCGTTATTGATTCAGGCTTCTATGAGGGGATGTACCAAACGCTGATCCCATCAGAAGAGGAGCGCCAGAAGTCCAAGGGGATGCAGGATATGGGCAAGGGCTGGTTTGTGTGGGTCAAAGGCCGCATGGAAGCCTTTGTCAACGTCATTTACCAGTTCTACACACGGTTGGCGCTGTTAGCCGCGTGGGCTCCCTATATGCTGATCCTGTTCGTACCTGCGGTATATGACGGGATGATGACATGGCGAATTAAGCGGACCAACTTCGATTATGCGAGTCCGGTTCTCCATCGTTATAGCGTTCGCGGAACGATGTACCTGATGGCCGGATTGTTCATCGCGTTCTTCATCCCCATAGCGCTCGATCCGGTTGTCATCCCGATGACAATGATGACGTGCTGTGTCCTGGTTGGCCTGACGTTCGGCAACCTCCAGAAACGGGTATAGGGAGGGAGGATGAGCTACTCCGTTATAAATCAAGATGGGGTGCATCTGTGCGACATCCCATTGAACGTCTACCAGGTGATACGTCGCCAATCCTTGTCTGCGTTGTGGCTTTACTGGGCGCAGAGCTTGAATTTGGTGAAGGTGCTCATTGCTTGCGTCGGAAAGATGATCTTTGTGATGCCGGTAATGTGGTTCTGGGTGCTGGTGGTGTGCCGCTTGGTTGAACCAGAACGTATCTCAGACGTGCCAGGACTTATCTCTCCGGACGTGATCGGGTGGGCCGCTGGTGCGGCCATCACCCTCATTATCTATTCCGTTTTTACACGCCCAGCTTTGTACGGATACCACAACTTTTTCAAGCAGCATATTTGCTCAAGAGTAAAGCAAGTAACGCCGGAACTCAGAACAGTCACTGGGCCACTGTTCTTTTACCGAAACGAAATTGGAACGATATAGAGAGGAACCATGAAAGTAACCAATAAACTCAAACTGCTGGCACTGGGGCTGTGTATGGCCGGTACTGCCATCGCGGCTCCTGATGTGCTCAATGACGACGCAAAGCTCAAGAACCTTGAGAAGGTGTGTCCCGACTGTAAGATGGTGGCAAAAGATGTACTCAATCTGCGGGTTGAAAACTGCCAGCTCAAAGACACTTCCAGTGCAATGATGATTGGCACCATGCAAAATGACCCTATGTTTTCGTTTATGCTGGCAGTACACACAGCGGCAGGCTCGGAGGCATACAAAACGGTAGTTGGTGCCGCTGGCAACCATGTTGACTGTGAAAACCCGTTGAACTGGATCAAGCTGACCCAGCAAGCGATTAAAGGAGGCAAAGTCTAATGCGTAAGAGAGATTTCTTTTTTGGAGAGGTGTATGAGGGGGGTGCAGGAGCCACTCTACGACTGAGTGATATGGAACCATTGGCAAGAAAAGTGTCGGCAGAGTTCTTCACTGCACAACTGAACCGTATGCTGAAAGAGCATGACGGTCAGTTGACGCTCAGCGATGGAACGTCGTACCCCAGCTTTTGGAGCTTCATCGACAAGGTTGTTCCAGAGCAGGTTGGTTTCGTGGAGATCTACGCTCGGCAGGATGTTAACGATAATGTTGAAGCGACACTGGCGTGTGACATCGTTTTGGTAAATGGTGTGATCACCGTTAAACCTCACTGGTGTGCTTACAAAGACATCAGGGCTGACGAAGTGATTTCCACCTTACTGGTGCCTTTGCATTTGAAGGCTCTCCAGGGTAAGGCTTACATTCGCTGGGATGATGGTGAAACCGAACCTCTGTTACAAAACGACGACTATCAGGCTGAACTTGAAAATGTGTTTAGTGTTTCCAAGTACCCATCAGCCATGAGCTGGGGCGATACAGCAGACCAGAAGGTTAAGCAGTACAAGATGGACCTTGAGTGCGCCACAGATGTTGGTTGTCGAGGTGTCTCATCAGAGCAAGCATGGGATGCTTATCGAGAACTCCGTTACAATAGAACAGTGTGAAACAAGCGGCCATTGGCCGCTTTGAACTTTCACATGTGAAAGTTTTTCGCCTCCCGCTCTTATCATCTCCTCGAATAAACCTCCATAAAGTGCCCAAAATGGGCCGTAACAGCACTGTTCCTAGATTGATCAATTAAGAGACGATTACTCCGTGATGACGACAAGTTATTTGGAGGGTCTATGTCCGCACAAGCTCACGTCAGAGAAAGCGAAAGCTCATCTGGTTCATTCATCTCCTGGCAGTTCCTTGTCTGGCAGGTGATGTTCGTTATAGGTGTTGTTGCAGGGATGAACCTGGAACACGCATTCAATTTTCTAGGTTAATGGGAGGAAGTGTGAACCTTAATAAACAATTTTTCTGGTTTTTGATGAACGCGGTGCTGATGTGCATCTTCATCGTTCCAGTGGCCGTCGCGTTTTGGCTGTCTGCTTTTGCGGCAGGTTTTGACTGGAGTCAGTGGGTTAAGTTGGCTGCTGATACGGCCAACAGAGCTGCAAGTGACCCGGCCAAGGCTCTGGGCACGGTTCAGACCTACTGGGGCATTCTCAGCTTCTTCCTGCTGGCGGCGTACAGTCTGATGTTCAAGTTTAAAGCCAATGCTAACAAGGAAGTGAAAACTCTGGGGGTGGCCCGACCAGCCAATGAAGTTAGCGTTGCGGCTTCGGAAAAACATTCGGAAGCGGTTCCTCAAAATCAATAACCGATCCAGTAAACGCAAAAAAGGCGGCTTAGGCCGCCTTTTTTTATTTGTCGCTGGAAGTGCCCGAAAAGGGCGCGAAGCCGTGGCAGAAAATCAGTGACCCTGAATGAGAATACAGGCCACTAGGAAAAGAAGAGGGTTGCTATGAAGCCTGTAAAGATACCGCGCCGGGTCGATGAGCCCCCGCATCTGCTGTTGTGGAGCGCAGATGAGTTGGCCCCGATGCTTTTGGGGCTAACGATAGGGGTCATCATCGGTAAGGCCCTGATCTGCTTTCTGGGGGGGTTACTTGTAACCAACCTTTATCGCCGATTCAGGGATAACCATCCGGATGGATACCTGCTCCACATGATCTACTGGGCCGGGTTCATCATGACCAAGGCCAAATCTCTCAAGAATCCGTTTGTCCGGAGGTATTTGCCTTGAACCTGAAAAAGTATCTCAAGACCTGGGAAGGGACCCAAACAGAAAATAAGTGGGGACGAATCTTCCAGGGTGGTCTTATTGCTATCGTTTTCCTGCTGGTGGTCCAAGTATTCAGCAAGGAAACCATCGTCACTATCCAGCCTTTCACGCTCACGGAAGAAGCCTGGGTGACGAAAAATAACGCCTCTCAGTCCTATAAAGAGGCTTGGGGTTTCGCTTTTGCTCAGCTCCTTGGCAATGTGACGCCAGGAACCGTTGACTTTGTGAAAGAACGGATCACCCCGCTTCTCTCCCCGAGCATCTATCAGGACGTGATTGATGCCATCGAAATTCAAGCTCAACAGATCAAGAACGACCGCGTAACCATGCGGTTTGAGCCGCGTTTTGTTGAGTACGAGCCCAAGAGCGACAAGGTGTTTGTCTACGGATATTCCTACGTCAAAGGGGCTTCTTCTAACGAAGAGCGTAGCGAACGCTCCTACGAGTTCGCCATCAAGATTTCAAACTACGCGCCCGTGCTGGACTACATCGACACCTATGTAGGAAAGCCACGCACCAAAACTGTTTTGGAGCAACTCCAGCGCAAAGAAGAAAACCGGAGAAAGCATGAAGAACAACGCTAAACTTTCGCTCCTGGCGCTGTCCTTGGCGCTTGGAACTTCAATGGCCTATGCCTCGGATGACATTCCTGTTGTCCCGGCCAGTGTTATGAAAAAGGATGTTCCTGCCCCTGTGACGTCAGGACAAAGCTCCCATGAGGTTGTGGGCAGCATGAATGAAAACCCCTTACTGACGATGAAGCCGGGGGTTAACCAGATCATCCCGATAGCCGTTGGTCATCCGAACCGAATCGTCACGCCTTTCAGCAATCCTGAGATCGTTTCAACATCTCTGACCGGGGCGACGGATAACGGCCAGTGTGGTGAGGTCTGCATCAAAGAGAATGTGGTCTATGTCGCCACGGATAAGCAGTATCCGGTGACTATGTTCATTACTGAAAAAGGCTCGGAAGCCCAAGCTCTCAGCCTGACGATGGTTCCCCGTCGTATTCCGCCCAGAGAAGTCTTTCTCAAGCTCGATGGTGGTGTAGGTATCACTGGTGCTTTTGCCAATACCAAGGCTGAGACCTGGGAACAGAGCCAGCCTTATGTCGAAACCATCCGGTCAGTATTCCGAAAGATTGCTCTTGGTGAAGTCCCTCAAGGTTACACGTTGAACCGCATCCCTGCTGGTGCTGCGGTGCCGAGCTGCGCTCATCCTGGGGTAAAGGTGGATTTTAGCAAGGGGCAATACATGATGGGCCACCACCTTAACGTGTTCATCGGTGTCGCCCTGAACGTCTCTGATCAGCCTATTGAGTTCAAAGAGGCGTTGTGTGGGAGCTGGGATGTGGCTGCGGTGACTACGTGGCCGCTTAACGTGCTTGAGCCCGGCCAGAAGACGGAGATCTATGTGGCGAAGAAGCAGAAGCGTGGTCTCGCACCAACGTCTAAGCGTCCATCGCTGCTGGGAGGTGCCCAATGATTAAGCGATTTTGGACACAGTTAGACCCCAACAAGAAGCGTTGGGTGTCTATCGCTGGCGGCGTCTTCGTTCTTTTTGCGGTCGTGACAATGTTCTCTGGTGAACCCAAGAAAGAAGAGAAGCGCGGTCGCCAAGAAACCATCAAGCACGTTCTCACAGACAAAAACACCCGTGAGATCGGGATAGATTCGTTGTCTGCCGATGTGAAGATGGTGTCTCGTGAAAACTCCGACCTGAAAAAGGAGCTGGAACGAGTCAAGAAAGAGCTGGAGGAAACCAAAACCACTGCCGGGAAATCCAGTGATGTTGGCCGTGAGATGACCCGCCTTCGTCAAGATTTGGACCGCCTGACCCAGAAGAACATGGAATTGGCTAAGAAAGTCGAAACCGGCGCTGCTGGTGGAAAAACATCCTCTTCATCAGAGGATGCCAGAGCCGATGTTAATGGTGCATCTGGTGGTGATGGTCAGTTCATGGAGAAAAAGCTCGACTACAAAGATCCAGCATCCTTTTTTCGGGACGCACCGCTTCCTGACTCGAAGGGTGGGGCTCCTGCAACTGGCAAGGGAGACGGTCGTGATGCAACTAAACCAGGCATCCAAATAGTGAGCTACTCGCAGAAAGCGCCAGAAGTTGAAGAGAAGGACAACAAGGATGATGAGTCTATCTACCTACCTTCTGGCTCCATCCTGACAGGGGTGCTCATCAACGGTATGGACGCACCAACATCTCAAGGTGCTCGTCGAGATCCGTTCCCTTCGACCCTCAGGATTCAGAAAGAGGCTATTTTGCCTAACCGCTTCCGTGCGGATGTTCGTGAGTGCTTCCTGATTGTTTCAGGCTATGGAGATCTCAGTTCAGAGCGAGCGTACCTGCGTGGCGAGACCTTCTCGTGCGTTCGGGATGATGGGGGGGTCATAGAAGCGAAGCTGGATTCCTATGCAGTGGGTGAAGACGGTAAGGCCGGTGTCCGTGGTCGCGTCGTATCGAAGCAGGGGCAAATCATCGCCAAGAGCTTGATGGCAGGCTTCCTTGGTGGCGTTTCCGAAGCCTTTGACGTCAATCCTGTGCCGGTCGTCAGCACTAACCCTGGCTCAAATACCCAGTACCAGTCTGTGTTCTCCGACCAGATGTTGCAGGGAGCAGCAGTGAAGGGGGCCAGTAAGGCGCTAGATCGCATCGCTCAGTTCTATATCGACATGGCCGAAGGCATCTTCCCCGTTATCGAGGTCGATGCTGGCCGTCAGGTAGACATCATCGTGACCAAAGGAACCAAGCTACAAATTCGTTCCACCGGGGGAACCAAGAAATGAAAAATTTGAACATTTTGACCAGAAAGGGCAGTTCCAGAGGCGAGGCTCAAAAGGAACAGGCAGTAAGATCCGCAAAGATGTTGGGGGTGGGTGCAGCGCTACTTATTTTGTCGGGCTGTTCGACGTTCAACATCGGCAAGGATGAGTATAGCTGTCCGGGAATGCCGAATGGTGTTCAGTGTATGTCAGCGCGAGACGTTTACGCCGCAACCAATGACGGAAATGTCCCGCGCCCAATGAAACCAGAGGAAGTCGAGGCCAAAGCGGAAGCGGATGGCGAAGGTTCCTCAAACGTTTCAGCGAACTCATCTAGCTCCGGAGACCCGGTGATTGACAACTATGTCGCACCGCGTCTTCCGGATCGCCCGATTCCAATTCGTACACCAGCACAGGTTATGCGGATTTGGGTAGCTCCCTGGGAGGACACCAATGGTGATCTCATCGTGACAGGGTATGTCTATACCGAAATCGAACCGCGCAGGTGGGTGATTGGGGATGGCACACCGCAAAGTGAGCCAGTTTTGAGACCGCTGCAAACGGTACAACACGAACCGAAGTCTGAAACAACCAAATAGGAGATGTTCTTGATGAACGCAAATCAGTTGGCGAATGCCTCAAGTAAAAACAACGCACTCTTCCTCTTCCTGGGGTTGATGGTGGTAGCCTTCCTGCTCGTGCCGGATCAGGCCCACGCTGGTACTGGTGGTACAGCGTTTGACGACGTATGGGTAACTCTCAAGGATTGGACCCAAGGTACTTTGGGTCGAATCGTTGCGGGTGCGATGATCCTGGTCGGTGTTGTTGGTGGTATCGCTCGCCAGAGCCTCATGGCTTTCGCTATGGGTATCGGTGGCGGTATGGGCCTGTACAACTCCCCGACCGTAGTGGAATCCATCATGTCTGCTACTCTGGAACATGCAGAGAAGGTCATCCCGGCTGTTGTGCAACTCAGCAATGGCCTGGGGGTGTAAAAGACACCTTGCCGTTAATCAACGGGTGATAGGGGCAGCCTAAAAGCTGCCCTTATTTTTTGGCAAAAAGTCCAGTCATAACAAATTCCAACTATTTCCTTATTTGCTCAAAAAGGGCACTTCCACAGCCCATGTTTATGCACTCCCTCCCGTAACCTCCAGCATTGGGTTCTTGTAACTCAAAACGAATGGAGAATGCGATGATCAATTTCAAGCCTAAAATTCCGGCGATGCTTGGGGCTCTGGCGGTTCTTACCGCTGGTGCTGCTCATGCAGAGCTGCTGGAATACACCTTTAAGGCTCCAGATGGTACGCAACGGTCTCTGACTCCGAATGCCAACTATGCCAACCCAACGGGCAATATCTCGTTTGCCTTGAGTGCCGGTATCGACCGAAAGGTAAAGATTTCGGTGATTCGGTCGGATGGAACAGTGGTTTCGACAGCGACCAGCCACCTTCTTGGGGCTACTGATCGCATCACAGTGGGTGGAAAATCCTACTATGGTGCGGAACTTCAACTACCGGCTCCTTCCGAGGGAGTCTACAAACTAAGGGCCGAAATACTGGCGTCAGACGGAAGTTCCGTTCAGACTGATGAATACCCGCTTCAAGTCGATACGACAGCGCCAAGTTTGGCAAACGTGACAGTAAAAGGGGAATGGAACCGGGCGCTTTCTGATGGAACGCTACTGCGAGGTCCTAACCGATTTTCAGGTATAGATGTGTCTGCATCTGATGCCGGTTCTTCGGTTTCCTCTATACAGGCGTATGCTGTAGATAGCAAAGGCAAGAGGAGTCCTGTTGTCTCGGTTAATTACGCCAACGGCCAAGGCCAGTTGTTGAACTGGAGCACTGTGTTCCCTAATGGGGAGGATCTATATACGCTTCATTTCGAGGCCCTGGATAAAGCAGGGAACAAAGGGTCAATAGCCTATCCTATTGCTTGGGATTCAGTAGGTGCAAAGTCTGGAGAGAATCCTGAGCCAGTAGCAGTGTATGACCCTAAGAACCCGCAGGCCTCAACTTTTAAGGTTAATGGTCAGGCCCTATCAGGTTTTGCGCCTTATCAGAACGGAATGACCATTTATTCCGATACCTACAGGGTGCTCTACCGGATACCCAAAACAAACTCCTATCCTTCTTCACCTTACGGTGCTCAAAGCGGTAACTGGTGTGATTATAAAAACTGTATTGAAGGCAATATCATTGCCGAAGACGGTACATATGATTATCGGCAGACGCAAGCTGATGTATTCCAGCAACATGGGACAAAAACTAAGTCGTTTATTATTTACGACTGGGTTATGAACTCTCTTGGTAATACATCCGTCAGTGTGAAAGCTGATCCATCGGTTAGCTTGGCTCCCATCGGTAAGTATGTTGAATATCTTAGGGATGATGGTCAGTGGGTCCGCGGTGAAACCATTAATATGAGCTCAGTTAACCATTATAAAAAACTGAGATTTCATGTTGAGCCGAGACCTTACGCTCAGGAGTTATGGGGATCTTGGTTGCCTACTACTAAAATTCCGGCAAATGCTTCTTATGCAGAAGTGGATACGGATATATCGTTCAGTGGGCGCTCATGTTCATGGCCTGGATATTGGTCTCGACCGGAAGGGAAGCCTGAACTTCCGTCTGATCGGATTGGGGCAACGTTCTGCTATGACCTTAACCCTCCTGAAATTGCTGGGTTAGAACGAAATGGGCGGATTTTTAAAGCTCATTTCCGTGAGCCTGATTCATTTGACGGTTGGGGTGTTAACCAGTGGGTTATTTCTAACAACTCAAGTGCGTCTGCGATAACCTCGACTGGCGAAGAACGTCCGTTGTCTCGTACTGAAGTTCTTCGTAGTAGCACAAATGATTGGTTTTTCACATTTTCTGCTGAGAATCTGTCAGAGGGCACATATACCGGCATATCTCTCGTAGCTAAAGATGCTTTCGGTAATGAGGTTAAGCAGGTATTCACTGGCTCCCAATATGCTATGAGCATAGATAATTCAGCGCCGACACTAACCGTATCGATCAGTGATGGAGCACCAATCCAGTCTTTGGATGATGTTGTAATCACCTTGACTGATACTGCCGACCCGAGTCCTAAGCTGACCTCTATTGCCCTCGTCGGAGGCCCAGCCGATGACAAGGTGCAGTTGTCTTGGCGTGAGGAGTCGAAAGGTCGATTCCGCCTTGAGTACCCGGTAATGTTCCCGTCTTTGAAGGAAGGGGAATCTTACACGCTGACTGTTTCCGGTGAGGACGCACAAGGCAACGCGGTTCAAAAGGCGGTTGGCTTCGAGTACAAACCGCGTCAGGTGATGCTGGCGGATGGGATGGATGGCAAGGTTATGGTCCCCGCTGTCACTCATGAATTTGTTCATGCAGATGGCAAGCGGATCATCGAGACCAAGCCGCTGACGCTCAGTGATGGTGCTGTCGTGACAGGTTCATACGACGTGTTTGCGACCCTCCGTTCTGATGCGAAAGTGCCGCTGGTGGTGAATGGGGTGCGTATCGAGCCGGGCCAGACAATGGGGATCATGAGCCAACATGATTTCGGTGCATCAGGTGGTCGTTTGAGCATTCCGGTTAAACCGGCTGTTCCTGATGTGGTCGGCTCTTCCAGTCTTCTTGTCATGACCTCCGCGCCGAACTCACCCATCTTGGTTGTGGACATCAATACCTGGAAAGGGACGGCCAAGCTCTCGGCTGAATCATGGACAATTCGCCAGGTTATTGACCCGGTGAAAATCTATGCCCTGCCAGAGTCGGGTGTGCCTTGCCGGTTCACCACGAAAGAGGATGTGGCTATGGCCGCAGACCCAATTCGTGACCCGGTGTGTTTGCTCCAATGGGACAGAACTCCGGATGAGGCTGAACAAACTACGCAGGACAACAACGGGATGAAAGTTGCCGGGCTGGTGGGGCAGGCTGTGAGCATTGGTGAACAACCTGTCGAATACAGCCTGTACCTGTTCAGTGGTGACGGTTCCAAGGTAAAAGTTGGGTCTGGCTCTCAGAACCTGACGGTAACTACTGCCTATGGCTCTGTTGGTTACACCCCGATTGATGACATTGCTCAGGTGAATCGCGTCATTGAAGACTTTGATGTGAACTTCAAGCAGAGCAAAGGTCCTGATTGTTCAATCACTCTCAGTGCTGACCGTGCGAAAAACGAGGCCGCGAACAAAGCTGTTGGCAGTGCAAGCCGCACCTGTCTGTTCGAGTGGCAGCAGATCCCCGATGGACTGGTCCAAGACCCGTTATCGGAATCTCCTTCGTTGTCAGGTTCCCTGGCCGAGAACGGTGATCACCCTCTGGGGTGGCGGGTAAGTATTTTCACCCGTAACGGCACTCGGGTGACGTTGAACGACGAGACTTTCAATGTCGAAGCGGTTGACCCACCAGCTCCGACCGTTGAACTAGCCTCCGACTACAACTTCAAAGACAACATCTACTTGGTGCCGATGACAGGTAACTACCTGGGTGATGCCATTATCAACTCTGAACGAGCTGATCTGGATATTGCCATATCGCGCAACTCTGATGTTCTTGAGTCTGAGACCTTCACTCCGGGATGGGGTGCCACCAATAAGGTGTATCGCCGCATCAATACCGATGAGCGAGCGTTGTGGGAGGAGACCACCTACAAGGTGAACGCGGCCTACAACAAGGTGCCTGATGTGAAGACTGAGGTTGTCTACCGGGCTATCTCTGCACCTTCTGACAGTATCCGTCCTATCGTTGAAGTTAAAGGTGATACCGCGATTGACACCCAGGCATTGCCGGTTAGGGTTCTCATCCGTGATCAGTACAAACCTGATGGTGACTATGACGCTAACACGATGGGGGTGTGGAAAGTACGCCTGATCCAGCAAAAGGCCTACAACGAGACGGTTGCGCTCACTGATTATGCGGAAGCATCGAACGGTGAAGCTCAGTTCTCAGTAGACCTGTCTGGTGTGGATACTTCCTCCGTCCGTATCGCTGCTGAGGCTGTTCTGGAAAGCCCTGTTGAGGGTTACAACCGCACAGAGTTGTCTATCAGACCTGCCTTCTTGACAGTGCTTCGTGGTGGTGCCATCGGTGCTGGCGTGGAGGCTCGCAAGTTGTCTGGTGAAGCTCCGTTCACTGCTGTGTTCAAGCTATCTTTGGACGACCGTCAGGATCTCCGGGCTACCGGCCAGGTTGTGTGGGAAACCAGTAAGGACGACGGTAAAACCTGGGAGCAGTTCATCCCAGAAGATCGATACAAGTATCAGCTTGTGAAGACCTTCGACAAGGGGGAGTACCAGGTTCGGGCCAAGGTGGTGAACGTCAACTCAGGTGCGGAAAAGTACACCGAAGCGGTCAGTGTTGTCGCTTACGACAAACCTGATATTGCTGTTATCGGCCCGACCACGTTGTTTGTCGGAAGTGAAGGCAAGTACACAGCGAACCTGACGTTGAACGATGAGCCAATCTCCGGTGGCAATGCCATTGTTGAGTGGTCTACTGACGGTGGCAAAACCTACGCGCAGACAGGGGATAGCATCACGCTTTCGAGCGATGAAGAAACCCGATACCGCCTGTGGGCTCGTGTGCGCTCTGCCACTGCACCGGCTGATGACGGCTATGCCTATGAAGTTGCGAAAACGGCAGTTGACTTCCGAGCAGTGAAGGCCCCCCGTCCTTACGTGACAGGGCCGCGAGTCATTGAGACCGGTAAGAAGTATGTGTTCAAAGCCGAAACCAGCCTGCCTTACCGTGGGATGGACGTGAAGCTGAACGGGTTCTTCACGCTGCCTGATGGCTCAATTGTGCAGGGTGATACTGCTGAGTACGTGCCTTCGGACACTGACCTCAACCAGGCTACTGTAGAAACGAAGTACACCACCTGGATCGAAGGATACCGAGATCAGGGTGCAGAAGCCTCGCATAGCCTACGCTCCCGCGTGTGGCAGTATGTATGGCCGAGCTTCGGAATGCAGGTCAGGAAGAACGCTGACGTGGCTCCTGCGACGATCACCGCGTCAGTGCGGCCAATTGCCTTCAACGGCAAGCTGGAAGAACCGACCTACGAGTGGGAGTTGCCGGAAGGCGCAGTGATTCAGGATCAGCGGCAGGATATTGTCCGGTCCTTTGTGATCAATGAGCCGGGCGATTACAACATCAAGGTGACTGTCCGTGATGCTCGCGGCCATGAAACCGTGATCGAGCAACCGCTCAAGATCGGCCAGGCAGAGCCCTATGCTATCGACCTGCAATACTCTGGCTCGAACAAATACGAGCGTGAGCCTCTGGATGTGCTGTTGCGACCGTACATTTCTGGCGGCCACCCACGCGACCGTATTTCGACTCGCGTCTACTCGGTAGATGGTACGCCGTTGGAAAGCAGCGGTTACTACGGCAGAGCAACTCTGGGCGCTGGTGAGCACAGCATCAAGCTGAAAATAACCTCAGAAATGGGGCATGAAGCTGAGGGCGAGGTGAACATCAATGTGGCAGAGAACAAGTTGCCTGCATGTAGCCTGAGCTCACGAGAGACCGTTGGGTCGTGGATCGTTTATGCGAACTGCGAAGATACCGATGGCCGCATGAAGTCCTACGAATGGACCATTGCCGGTGAGTTGCAGAGCATCAGCTCTGATCGAGTGACTATCAGCAAGGGCACCTATGAAACGATGCCGACCATCTCTCTGGTTGGGGTCGATGACTCTGGTGGCAAATCCGAAGCTGTTACCATGAACTAAGGTTCATTCCTCTCAAAGCCCGGTTCAGACCGGGCTTTTTTTTGTATCGCGCTGGAATTGTCCAAATTGGGCTATTACAGAGGCGAGTCTATTTCCCTCCCCCGGATACACTGCCCAGCATCCAGTAATCCAATCTTAGGGGATAGACATGCGGACAAAATTACTCGGGGCGCTGATGGTGTTCGGGATTATTACCGGCACGGCTCATGCGTCATCGAAATTGGAAATCACCGATCCCAGAGCGGCGAAGATAGAGGACATCGTAGAGCTACCCATCAAAGGGGTTCGAGCCGTCCAAAGTGATGGGCAGATCATGTTCCTCTCTGAAAACGGGCGATTTGTTATTTCAGGACAAATCTACGACCTGTGGAGCAAGAAGCCCCTCAACACGATGTCCCAAATGAGGGATGTAGCGGAGCGTATCCACTTCAAGAGCATGGGCATGGATGTGGACACGCTGAACACCGTTTCGATGGGGCGTGGTGACAAAGAGGTGGTGGTCTTTGTCGATCCTAGATGCGCGGTTTGCCATCAGCTCATGGGTGATGCCAAATCGCTGGTGGATGATTACACCTTTAAATTTATCGTGATTCCTGCTCTGGGTGCTGAGTCCAACCGCTTGGCAAAGAACTTGTACTGCGCGAAAGACAAAACCCACGCGCTCGATGCGCTGATGAACAACACCTTGGGTTCCCTTCCTTCAAAAGAAACCTGCGACCCCGGCCAATACGATCAAACGCTGCTGACAGCTCATTTCATTGGGATTGAGGGCGTTCCGTTCGTGGTTGCTCCGGATGGTCGTGTCAGCAAAGGACGTCCGAAGAACCTGAAATCATGGTTGGAGAGTGTTGAATGATCGTAACCATCAAAAAGAAACTCGAAGAAACGTTGATCCCGGAGCACTTGCGAGCTGCCGGGATTATTCCTGTCCTGGCCTATGACGAAGACGATCATGTCTTCCTTATGGATGACCACAGTGCAGGCTTTGGTTTCATGTGTGAGCCCCTGTGTGGTGCCGATGAAAAAGTTCAGGAGCGAATGAACGGTTTCCTGAATCAGGAGTTCCCGTCGAAGACTACGCTCCAGTTTGTTCTGTTCCGCTCCCCGGACATCAATCAGGAGATGTACCGGATGATGGGGTTGCGTGATGGCTTCCGTCACGAGCTGCTGACATCTGTCATCAAGGAACGGATTAACTTCCTCCAGCACCACACGACAGAACGCATATTTGCCAAGACCAACAAAGGTATCTACGACAATGGCTTGATCCAAGACCTCAAGCTGTTCGTTACGTGCAAAGTCCCCATCAAGAACAATAACCCGACTGAAAGCGAACTCCAGCAGCTCGCACAGCTTCGCACGAAGGTCGAATCATCGCTTCAAACCGTTGGTCTGCGTCCCCGCACAATGACGGCGGTGAACTACATCCGGATCATGAGCACCATCCTGAATTGGGGGCCGGATGCTTCATGGCGACATGACTCTGTGGATTGGGAGATGGATAAGCCCATCTGCGAGCAAATCTTCGATTACGGCACTGATGTGGAAGTCAGCAAGAACGGCATCAGGCTGGGGGACTACCACGCGAAAGTCATGTCAGCGAAAAAGCTGCCTGACGTTTTCTACTTTGGTGATGCGTTGACCTATGCCGGGGATCTCAGCGGCGGCAACTCCAGCATCAAAGAAAACTACATGGTTGTGACCAATGTGTTTTTCCCTGAGGCAGAAAGCACGAAAAACACTCTGGAGCGCAAACGCCAGTTCACTGTAAACCAAGCCTACGGGCCGATGCTCAAATTCGTGCCGGTGCTGGCGGACAAAAAGGAGAGCTTCGACACTCTCTATGAGTCCATGAAAGAGGGGGCTAAGCCAGTCAAGATCACCTACTCGGTGGTTTTATTTGCTCCAACCAAAGAACGTGTTGAAGCGGCGGCGATGGCCGCACGAAACATCTGGCGTGAATCTCGGTTCGAGCTGATGGAGGATAAGTTCGTTGCTCTGCCGATGTTCCTCAACTGCCTGCCATTCTGTACAGACCGGGATGCAGTGCGAGACCTATTCCGCTACAAGACCATGACAACCGAGCAGGCGGCTGTGGTCCTGCCGGTGTTTGGGGAATGGAAGGGGACCGGGACCTATCATGCAGCGCTGATTTCCCGCAACGGCCAGCTCATGAGTCTGTCTCTTCACGACAGTAATACCAACAAAAACCTGGTGATCGCAGCCGAATCCGGCTCGGGTAAATCGTTCCTTACCAACGAACTGATTTTTTCCTACTTGTCCGAGGGTGCTCAGGTCTGGGTTATTGATGCCGGTAAGTCCTACCAGAAGCTGTCGGAAATGCTCAATGGCGACTTCGTTCACTTTGAAGAAGGAACGCACGTCTGCCTCAACCCGTTCGAGCTCATACAGAACTACGAGGACGAAGAAGACGCGATTGTCAGCCTCGTTTGTGCAATGGCGTCGGCCAAAGGCTTGCTGGATGAATGGCAAATCTCTGCGCTGAAACAGGTCCTTTCTCGCCTGTGGGAAGAGAAAGGTAAAGAGATGAAGGTTGACGACATCGCTGAGCGCTGTCTGGAAGAAGAAAACGACCAGCGCCTCAAGGATATTGGTCAGCAGCTCTACGCCTTTACGTCGAAAGGTAGCTACGGGAAATACTTCTCTCGCAAGAACAACGTCAGCTTCCAGAACCAGTTCACTGTACTGGAGCTCGATGAACTGCAAGGGCGTAAGCACTTGCGTCAGGTTGTACTGCTCCAGCTTATTTACCAGATCCAGCAAGAAGTATTCCTGGGTGAACGTAACCGCAAGAAAGTCGTCATCGTGGATGAGGCCTGGGACCTGCTCAAAGAGGGCGAGGTCTCGGTCTTCATGGAACATGCCTACCGCAAATTCCGTAAGTACGGTGGCTCCGTTGTCATTGCAACGCAGTCCATCAACGACCTCTATGAGAACGCAGTGGGCCGCGCCATCGCGGAGAACTCGGCCAGCATGTACTTGCTCGGCCAAACCGAAGAAACCGTGGAATCTGTTAAACGTAGCGGTCGTCTGACCCTTTCAGAGGGCGGGTTCCACACCCTCAAGACGGTACACACCATCCAGGGCGTGTACTCAGAAATCTTTATCAAATCGAAGAGCGGCATGGGCGTCGGACGCTTGATAGTGGGCGACTTCCAGAAGCTGCTTTATTCGACCGATCCGGTGGACGTTAACGCCATCGACCAGTTTGTGAAACAAGGCATGAGCATTCCTGAGGCAATCAAGGCCGTGATGCGAAGCCGTCAGCAGGCTGCATAACCAGGGAGACAGTAATGGACATTAAATCAATCGCAATCGCCGCCATTCTCGGTGCCGCTGGTGGCTTCGGCGGTAGCTACTACGTGATGAGCGAACAAACGGCAAGCATCCATCAGCGTTTGAATCAAACCCCGCCAGTGGTCGTGGTTGACTTCGCTAAAGTGGCGTCGGCGTATCCCGCTGGTGCCTCTCAGGAGGAAGTTGAAAGACTGATGGTCAAGACCAATGACGCAATTTTGAAGTTGAAAGACGCAGGTTATTTGGTCCTTGACGCAAGTGCTGTCGTCGGTGCTCCAAGTGACGTGTACCTCCCTGATGAGGTGCTGAAATGAATTTTCCACTCAAGAAGTATTTCGTCAAAAAGGAATCCTGGAAGCGCTTCGGGGTTAAGGCCGGTGTGACACTACTGGTTCTTTGGGCTGCTGGTGCGGCCTTTGCCAGCCGCTACCGTATTGGCATTGATCCACAACAGGAGAAGTGCCTGCCGGGTTACACCTTCTTCCTCATTGATCTGAACGACCAAACTCTGGAGAGGGGAGCTGTTTACGCCTTCCAAGCCAAGAACATGCAGCCTTTCTACAAGGACGGGACTCGCATGGTCAAAATCCTCACCGGTATGCCGGGGGATAAAGTCGAGATCAACGATAAGTGGAAGATCACCGTCAATGGTGATGTCGTCGGAGAGGGGCTCCAGCTCGCAGGGAAACTACATCTGCCAGAGAGCCACTTTTACGGCAAGACCACGCTGAAAGAGAATAACTACTGGTTTATGGGCAAAAGCCCATTCAGCTTCGACTCACGTTACTGGGGGACTGTGAAAAATGATCAGATCATTGGCCGCGCATATCCCCTGTTCTAAGAGCGTTCTGGTGGCGTTGATATTCTCTGTGGCTGGCGGGGCATACGCTCAAGAGTCTCCGCTCACAGAGCAGGATAAGGCGCTTATTGAGAAAGGAAAGCAAATTGCCCAAAAGGCCCAGAAGATGGAAATGCCATCTCTGTTGCAAAACCAACACATGGACGAGGCTCAGGCCGAAGCCAAGGCATTTTTCAAGCAGCTCCAAACTACTAACCCAACGCTCAAGGAGATGCACCGGAAACAGGCTGAAAAGGGTATCTACTCTGACCATCGGATACTGGTTTTCGCCTCGTTGTCTCTTGGCGAACAGGGGTTAGATGACGTCCTAACGGCGGTGTCAGGCCAGCCTGATTCTGTAATTGTGTTCCGTGGCATCCCGGAAGGAATGAACTTGGGGCAGGGAGTTAAAGCTATTCAGGCGCTCGCGGCCAAAAAAGACCCAGTGCCGAACATCATCATCAACCCTACGTTGTTCAAAACGTACAACATCACAGCCGTTCCCACGATTGTGATGCTGGAGGATGAGCCGCTGCCTGGCGAACAACCAAACGTCGTCGCCCAGGTCTCCGGGTTGTCCGACCCGGTATGGTTGGCTCGGGAAGTGGATAACGGAGAAAAAGGCGATCTCGGCGTTAAGGGGCCGGTGGAGAAAATCAGTGAGCCAGACCTTATTGATGTTGCCAAGAAACGCCTTGCCAATATCGACTGGGAAGAGAAGAAGAAACAGGCTATAGAGCGCTTCTGGACCAAGCAGAATTTCAATGAGCTGCCCAGAGCGCCAAAATCTCGAACACGAGAAATTGACCCTAGCGTCATGATCACCAGTGACATCAGCACTCCGGATGGCACTGTGTTCGCTCACGCGGGTGACGTGATCAACCCATTGTGCGATCCGAAGGAAGTTTGCAAGCCTGGAACGCGGCCATTTACCCAAGCGGTCGTAGTTTTCGACCCGCTGGACAAAAAGCAAATGGAGCTGCTCGCCAAGAAGCTGCCTGAAATTAAGCAGGAACCTGGCGTACAACGGATTACCTATATCGCCACAGAGTTCGACAAAGACAAAGGCTGGGATTCCTACAAGAGTGTCACCGACAACTTTGACGCGCCGGTATATCTGCTGACGCCAGATCTGATTACCCGGTTCGAGCTGGAGCACACACCGAGCGTCATTACTGCCAGAGGCAAGAAGTTTGTTGTCCGCGAACTTGCTGAGGAGGGCGGTGAATGATTTTTGCCCCGGCTTTCCAACCAATTAAAGACGTCGGCACAGGTTCGTTTGTCGCTGCTGAGGTACTGGCTCGTTGGTACGACGAAGGCCGGGTTCTTACACCATCCTCTCTGTCATCACCTCCTTATTGGGGGCTGGTGGATATGGAGATGGCACGGTTCATTCAGGACAACCTTCATTATTGCTTGGATCTGTACCCAGCTCTTTTTCTGAATGTCTCTGAACATACTTTGCAATCAGACGTCATTTTCAAAGCGTGGTGGAGGGTTGTCCGCGACATTGCTAAGAATCACTCATCACGGCTTGTCATCGAGATTACCGAGGGCATTCAGGATGCCTCTCTCGCATTGAGATGGGAGGCTCTTACCGAAATAGGGGTTGAGCTGGCGCTGGATGACTATGGAGACAAAAACTCTTCGCTGGAGCGCCTGAGTCGTTATGACTGGCACTATTGCAAGTTTGACGCGAGAAGACTGCGGTCGCTTGAAGACTACTCGGCCATCCTCCACTGCCGCCGAAAAGGCATACAGCTCATTGCTGAGCAGGTGGAGAGCTTCCCATTGGGGGAGAGCGCCAAATTACTTGGACTGTCATGGCAACAAGGTTTCTATCACGGGAAGCCTGCTGTCATGGAGAAACACTTGAA
The DNA here is from genome assembly GCF_027919895.1 of Citrobacter sp. 21OH12SH02A-Citro. Lineage (NCBI taxonomy): Bacteria > Pseudomonadati > Pseudomonadota > Gammaproteobacteria > Enterobacterales > Enterobacteriaceae > Citrobacter > Citrobacter sp. 21OH12SH02A-Citro. Next base: position 100,795 of record NZ_CP114802.1, on the reverse strand, counting down.
TTACGTAAAGGCCTTACCATGATGCAAAAAATTCTACGGGTCATTGCCGTTAGCGCGGTCTTTTGGGTTCGTTCGGTATCGGCTGACCCTGGGTGCCAGAATGCGGAAGTAATCGGCGGAAAACTGATTACTGACATCTGCTGGAGCTGTATTTTTCCCATCAAAGTAGCAGGGGTTCCTATAAGTGGTGGAGGCGGATCATTCCCGAGTGAAGCCGTAAGCAACCCTCTGTGTATGTGCGAGGATAATCTAGGGGTCCCTCGGCCTGGAGTCACCACTTCTATGTGGGAGCCAGCACGGCTTGTTGAATTTCAGAGAGTGCCTGGCTGCTCATCTGTCTTGAATGGTGTCAGGTTCCCGTTTGATAGGACTAACCAAGGGCATCATGGCATGGGAGACATGGATGGTGGTGATGGTTCTTTTATGCACTATCACTACTATGCGTTTCCTCTGTTGGTGATGCTCGATTTATTTATTAAGCAGACCTGTAATGCTGATGGGTATATGGATCTCGACATCATGTACATGTCGGAGCTCGACCCGACCTGGAACAATGATGAGCTCGCTTTTTTTACCAATCCAGAGGCGGCGGCAGTAGCAAACCCAATTGCGGCGGCTGCGTGTACTGCTGATGCTGTCTCATCAACCGCTGGAAAACCTTTAAAACAGCTTTTCTGGTGTGCTGGTTCATGGGGCACCCTGTATCCATTTAGTGGCAACCAGAATGGTGGAAAAGGTGTTATCCGCGATAGCAGTCTTCTTAGCACAAGGGTTCTGGCTGCTTTGCATCGCCGGGGGTTAGCGTGGAAGACAATGGGTTCTGAGGCTATGTGTAGAGGTGTTATTAGCCCAACACTACCCAAAACGCAGTACAAATTCACGCTATTGCATCCGGTTCCAGAGACAAACTCATCTCACGTAATTGGCGAATCCACTCTTACGTGGGGTCTGGCGCGAACTATACCGGCAATTGGGCAAGACCCTATTTACACCATCTGGCGATGGAATGATTGCTGTAACAATTGAGCAGACCCTAACGAATTTGCACGGGCATTTTAGATTATGCCCCAAAAGGGCCACTACACGTACAGGTGGCCCTTGTCTTCTCAGATAGCATGGGAAGGTTGAAATGGAGAACACAATGCGAAGTCATAATTACTTTATGAAAGCTGTGGCCTCGCTGTTGACAGTAACCATGTCTGCGCTGCCGATACATTCCTACGCTAACGGTAGCCAAGACCAGGACATCACAGCGGTGGGTAAAGAGGCCCAGGCTTTCGGACAAAACCTCTCAAACTCATTCAAGTCGAGCTCGGGGACTGTGCAAGATGGCACAATCTCTATGCCGACGTTGAAAGACGGTCAATTCCAAATGAACGGGGGGAGTCAGATTAATGTCAATGATCTATTCCCCGGAACGAGCGGGACCAACAATAAACCTGATAGTTATTACTTCCCTGATGCCAATAAACCTGATGTGGGCGGTCTGCAAGGCATTTACGACTCTGGCGATGACATGGACAGCGTGGGGAATAATGCAAAAGGGTCGCTGTGGAGTGATGCCAATAGTGCTAATCCATCAATCTCTGGTGCGGCATACAAGGTTCTTCTCGATGCCTCTAATCGATCACGCCCTGATTTCAGTAATGACCCTGTACTAAATCTAAGCAAAAAGACCTATGAGGATATGGACCTCATCGCAGGTGGCTTTGGGGATTGTTCTGCCGAAACAACCATCAATCAGAATACTATCAACGCCCACATTCCAGAGTATGAACGGTGTCAGCGTGTTGTAGATCAAAGCGCGGACTGTGAGGTTGTCCATGACTACGATGCCTCTGTGGTGAAGCACTATGATGGTCCATATAACCTCAAATCTTGTGGAGAAGGCTGTACTGAGTTGTGGATTGGCCGAGTTGGTAACGACTACTGGAGTGGCAACTGTTCGATTTATGAGGAATACACGCGGGTCCAAGTCAGTAATCCAGACGCCATAGTGTCTGCAACTCTTGAGTACGCCAAGTGGGATGACTACATGCAAGTTTGGGTTGGTAAATCAGGTCAGGAAACTAAAGTATGGTCCGGCCCTGACGGCAATTTCCCTCCAGAAACGGCTGGCCGATGTGAATTGTCAACAAGTTGGGAGCGAAACCCTAATATTGATGTCACTCCCTATTTCAAGAATGTGAAAGATGGTGATGTTGTTACGTTTAAGATCCGCGTTTCAGTAACTGGCGCAGGTGAGGGTTTTGGCCGCATAAAGCTACGCTATGACCCATCAAAAGCCATTACCAAGGATGAGTGGGCTCCACAGAGCTGCATGGATTCAGCCAAAGGGGTTGTAGATGGTTTTGCGGAAGGCGAGATCACATGTATAGATGACCCGACTGATGCTACGGGCTGCACAGTCATCAATGGGATCAAAGTTTGCGAATCTCAACTCAAGCCGTCACCTTTGCCTGGTATTCCAAAACTATGCAAAAAGGTTCGAGTTAAAGCTGACTATGACTTTTATAAGGGGCAAATGGACTGCTGGACAGACCCTCAAGGTGAAACGCACTGTCCGGTAAACACGGGCGGGAATCTCGATAGCTGTCAGAAATATGAAGAAAACCCTCAGTGCGGCTTCATCAGTTCCAAATGTGTTGATGGTGCTCAGGGAAGTTCTGGTACGTGCTACGTCCACGAGGATACTTATGACTGTGGTACAGATGTTTCTGTTCCGACCTTGGAAAAGGAAACTGAGTACCAGTGCGGTGGGCCTATACGCTGCATGGGAGATGACTGCCTTGATTTGACCAAAACACAAAGCACTGATTTTGCTCGCGCTACTGCGTTGCTCAATGCAGCCCAATTCATGACGCAGGATATGAGCTGCACAGGCCAAGATGGGGATGACAATCCTACCGGGGATGAAAACGTTATTTGCTCTGCTTTTGCAGGGGAAGCTGGCGAATGCAAGATAGCTGTTGGGGGAGTTTCTGATTGCTGTGAAAAGCCAACCAATATATCTCTTGCCGATTATCTGAACCTAATAATGGCCGTTCCAAAGCTCGATGGCGCAGTGATGGGGCTGACTGATGGTAATGCGCTTAAAGGTGCTTATCAGGTACTTAGGGAACCTGCCCTTCAAGGGTGGACAGAAGTCACAAAACCGTTCACAAGTTATATAGAGAACGTTTCAGGTGCTGTTGATTCGTTCTTCCAGCCTGTAGAGCAGTTTGTTGATCAACTCATTGACCAGCTCAAAGAGCAAGTCAAAGAAGTGATGATGGATGTCATGAAATCAGCAGGCCAAGATGCAGCAACAGAGCAGGCGGCTGCCGCAGCATCTGAACAAGCTGCCGAAGCAATGATGGAGACTGCGACAACATGGCTTAGCACTGCCATGACGATATATACCGTCTATGTCGTTGCGATGGTGATGATCCAGATGATTTATAAGTGCGAGGAAGAAGAGTTCACTATGAACGCCAAAAGAGCGCTCAAGAATTGCACCTATGTAGGCTCTTATTGTAAATCTAAGGTGTTGGGCGCTTGTATTGAAAAAAGAGAAGCGTATTGCTGCTTCAATTCTCCGCTCTCTCGTATTATACAAGAACAGGTTCGCCCTCAATTGGGGCAGAACTTTGGAGACCCCAAAAATCCTCAGTGTGAAGGGATTCCACTAGATAAAATTGCCGAAATTGATTGGAGCAAAATTAATTTGGATGAGTGGCTTGGGATATTACAGCAGAACGGTAAATTCCCTGATCCGGCCTCAATAAATCTCGACTCGCTGACTGGAGCAGGGAATGACTTCAATATTGACGGGACGCGGAAGAATGCTCAGGAAAGGGCGTTGGAGCGGTTGGAAGGGATTGATATTGACGCGAAGCGAAAAGAGGCGACAAACAGCATAGACCCTCAAACAGGCGCGCCAACTGGTGGTGGTGGATAAAAAAAGGGGCCTTTCGGCCCCTTTCTCATGTAGATTGATTACGCTTCTGGGTAAACAAATAACTCTGCTTTTCCCTGATCAAGAAGGTAAGGGAAAGCAACTTTTTCGCCATTATCCAGCTCAACCGATTTTGGAGCAAGGTAGAGGTAGGCCCAAGCTGGTAGCTGTTTGCTAATAGCTGCGTAGATCGCTTGCTGAGGAGCATGGCTTGCTGCCCCATTACCGACATTCACAAAGTTGTATGCGGTCTCATGGCCTGATGTGAAGGCATACGCTGTACCTTGAACGCCAGAGACAAAATTAGGAGCTGACCCTAGGCGAGGCTCCACGATTTTCACCTTAACGGAACACATGTCAGCTACCTTACTTTGTCCGTTCACCCACGTCGGGCAACCCCATTCATTCTTGTAGAACTGATAGGTTAGGCGACCATCTTTGTCATACAGAAGCGTGAAATTGGCACCCAAATCAGTCAGCGCTGACTCAATGGAAACTTTCACATGTGAAAGAAATTTGGCCTGAGCGTCTGCCGGTGAAACTGCTTCGTTAGCAGGCATCCAAGCGATCAAGCTATTGCGAGCGCCATGCTGTTTGGGGCCGATAGCCCAGTTCGCAAGGTTGACCAAGCCACCTTGCCAGTCGGTCATTCCGAGCTGAGGGGACATGTAGCCAGACAGCACGTAGGCTGCCCCAAACGTTTTGGTGTCGGTCAGACGCTCCAGCTTGTCACGCGGAACAGAAGCGTCTTGGATGCCTGTTACCAGGCCACCGGCCTCCGCGATGTTGTAAGCGCGACTGTGATTGGTTTTGTACGCTGTGGGTTCGTAACTGCTGGTGGATGCACAGCCAGATAGAGCTGCTACAGCCAGAGCCACGGTGGTGATTAAAGCCTTTTTCATGTTGTTCTCCGTTCTTACCTGAGTTGAATCTGATTTACTTCGATAATATCACAGCATCAAAAAATGCAACCATAAAAGACAAAAAAAAGCCCCTCGGGCGAGGGGCAAAGGTTTGGGCTGGGTTATGCTGCTTTTGTTTTCTCGGCTTCGTCTGCGATTTCCTTGTCGCCGGTTGCAGATTCCGGAGCGGCTTCGGCCACTTCACCTTCTTTGCCTTTGCTGTGGGCGGAAATGCGAGCCCGTTTCTCGATGCCGATGATTCGACCGGCCAGCTTGATGAGGCGTTGCTGCCATTGGTAAGTGGCGTCGGTGCGCTGCTTGCTGGTCAGTACGGTGTTCAGCCAGAGAGTGTCAACGATCCCCATCAGGGTATCCAGTTTGCGGATCAGGTGTGCAAACTGAGCAACCTGAGGAGAGTTGATCTCGATGGTGTATTCATTCGGGTTGGTGTAGCCGGGCATCATGTCGATGCCGTTGTCTTCCATCAGCTTGTTGAGCTGGGCGGTAGCTTTGTCCAGGTCTTCGGAGACCTTGGAAATGTGTTCCAGGATGACGGTTTCAACCTGGTCGATTTCGTCCTGCTCACCGATGATGCGAAGGATCACGTCGATGGAGAACAGGGAGTTGGAAACTCGCTCAAAGCTGCGTTCCATGACGCGCTGAGCTTGGAGGCTGTTTACTTTCAGAACTTGCTTGAAAACAGGGCGAGAGTAGTGGTTGCTGCGGTCGTTGTTTGTGTCCAGTGCTACTTGTGCTTCTGCCATTAGAGATACTCCTAAATTTGAGGTACAGATAAACGCACTGGAAAGGATAAATGCGGTCAATCTGTAACCTGACCTCTCGAAGTGCCCAAAATGGACAGTTACAGCGTTTTCTGTTTAGCAAAGGTGAGCTATATTTGAATCATCTTAGTCGCTCTGCGGCTATAGGTGAGATAGCTGGTCTCCGAAAACAAACAGCATCTAGTCTTATGCCGTATGGCATTACTTAACCCCAAGCCGGGGGCTTCTCCCGGTTTTCGGGTGTTGCCCCTGTTTTTTTACATAGGAGCAACACCATGCACATCATCACTTTCATTGTAGTTCTGCTTGCATCTCTGGGCGCACTGTACGTAGGCGCGAAGGCATTTGCTTTTTCCTTCATCGTTCTCGCTAAAGTGTTCCAGCGTATCGGTTTGTTCCTTTGGAACAAATTCGCAGTTCCTGCAATGCGGTCTGTACAGGCCGTCATCAAAGAACGTGCTGCCAAGGCTGAACAAGCCAAAGCAGTCGTTGAACCTGAGGTAACTCAAGTTCAAGAAGTCGCTAAACAAGAACCTGACTGGGATTATCTCGAAATCCCGACTTACCTTCGTAAGGGCAAGGAACTTGTTTGGTAATAACTGTCGCTGAGTAATCTTCGACACTTTCAAACCCATCGGGGCAACCATACCCCGACGGGGATGTTGCCCCTTTTTGCTTAGGAGCAACATCATGGAAATCGCTATCATCGCTTTGTGTATCCCTACTGGTTGGGCAATCTCTCGTCCTTTCGTGAGAATCGCTGAATCGTTCGGTTACTGCTGATAGTCAACGCAAAGGGAGGGGGCAACCCCTCTCTTTCTGGTCAAGCCTCTGTGGCTTGTCCTCAAAGTCTTCTGGTGTCAGTTGGCTTTGACGACAAGCTACAGGGGGAATGTCGAATGCAACAGAATCTTCATGTTTACGACGATCACGCAGGCATCATCTATCTGGCTGATGGACGCGAGGTGAAATTTGATCCGAAACTGTATTCCAGCTCCTACCAGGCGCACAGTGAAGCAGTGAAGTGGGCCAAAGAAACCGGGGTCATTGGTCAAAACGACGATGTGGTGATGTTCGTCCATTGAGGGAGTGGCCTCCAGGAGAGGCTACTCTCCTCGCTCCTTAAAAGTCTTCTTACTCATGGTGAATACCATCAGTAAGCAGATTTTGTTCTCTTCGGAGAGCGAAAAGTGCGATAGCTGGTCGCCAAAAACAAACAGCAAATTAACGTTAATTTACTAGCCCAACCGGGCGCATCCGCCCGGTTCGGGACGTGGTGCGCCTGTCACAATAGGAGCGCACCTATGTCTCAATACTCTCAATTCTCAGTAAGCAAGGTTTTCGGTATGCCCAGCATTCCGGAGAAGGTAACGGCCATCGGCTACGCTGACGGTTCAAACCCTTTCATCCCTGCCACTGATACCAACTACGTTTTCCGCAAAGAGTTTCTGCGAGAGGTCTTGGCCTATCTCAAAGAGCCTGGCGGTGACGCATTGTTCGTAACCGGCCCTACCGGGTCTGGCAAAACCTCAGGTATCACCGAGATCGCTGGTCGTCTCAACTGGCCTGTTCAGCAAATCACTGCCCACGGGCGGATGGAGCTGACAGATCTGATTGGACATCACGCTCTGGTCGCGGAAAAGCCTGGTCAACCACCTGTCATGAAGTTCATGTATGGACCTCTGGCAGTCGCTATGCGTGAAGGTCATCTGCTCCTCATCAACGAGGTGGATTTGGCCGACCCTGCCGAGCTGGCTGGTCTCAACGATGTCCTTGAAGGGCGTCCCCTTGTGATCGCTCAGAATGGCGGGGAAATCATCAAGCCGCACCCGATGTTTCGTGTGGTCGTTACTGGTAACTCTACGGGGTCCGGTGATGCTTCTGGTTTGTACCAGGGGGTGATGATGCAGAACCTCGCAGCTATGGATCGCTATCGTTTCACCAAAGTAGGGTATGCGGATGAGGAAGCTGAACTCAGCATTCTTGGCCGTGTTACTCCGAAACTTCCGGAAAATGTGCGGAAGGGAATGGTTCGGATTGCTAATCAGGTCCGCAAACTGTTTCTTGGCGAAAACGGTGAAGATGGTCAGATCAGCGTCACCATGTCCACTCGGACGTTGGTGCGTTGGGCGAAACTGTCTCTAGCGTTCCGTGGTGCCCCAAATGCTCTTGAATACGCCCTGGATCAAGCTCTGCTTATCCGTGCGGCCAAAGAGGAGCGTGAAGCCATCCTGCGTGTTGCGAAGGATGTGTTCGGGGACCAATGGCGCTAAGGGGTGACGCATGAAGAAAAATGACTGTTTGTGCCGTCGTTACACTGCTAAAGAGTGGGGCAATGACGAAACCACAATAGAAGTCTTCATTGGCTACAAGTTGCTCCGGGAGCCCAGCTCCTCGGAGCCAGGCCAATTCACGATGGTCGAGCTACGCCGAACCGTCACTGATGGGAAAGCTGAAAATTGGTCTGAGACAAAGCTCGAAGGACCTTTTGAAGCTAACGGCCCAGACACGATCCCAATGTCCTACAAGGACAAAGAAAGCCAGTATGTGTCACAGTTTCTCAGCCAGGGGTACACCTTTCTGGATGAGGTGCTGGTAAACGCAGAGACACAGACGGTGCTGGAAGGGGGGAATGTTTCAGCCGGACAAACAGCCAGCTTGGGATCTCTCAACTGGCTGTTATCTCCGCCCTCTGAGTTACCTCCAGGTGACATAAACCTCTTCAAAGGTTTTGTTGCTGGGGTTTTTGCCAAAGGAGCCGGTTTAATCGGCTTTGAGGTTGCTCGGAGCGAAGGCTCAAATGACTTGCTACCCAGTGTGCTGATGCGTACTGACAGCGGTTATGAGCTTGGGGTTAGCACTGGACTAGGCGAAAACACTATCCATCCAGCTACGCTGGAAGGCGCTGGTGAACTCCGCCCGGAACATGGTCACAAACCCCTGCTGATGTTGGTTTACCTGCAACAGCGTTTCGCGGATGACTTTTCAAACGTAGAGAAGCCGCTGGTGGCATTCTGTGATGAACAGGGTGATACCTTCGACTACGAGCGTTTTGATTCACTAAAACCCCTCATTGAACGGTTTGGTTTCAGCTACGACGAAGTAAGAGCAGATGCAGAAAGGCTTGGCCTTGTATCTGAGCTGATTCGCCTGGCAGAGATCGACGCCGAACAAGAGGATCACTTTTTTTAACCCTTACGGGGGCTTGCTCCCCGAAAGGGGCGTTGGCCCTCTCCAAATAACTTGGAGGTCATGATGTCTAAAGGCGTCAACAAAGTAATTCTGGTCGGTAATCTCGGTTCTGACCCGGAAATTCGCTACATGCCAAGCGGAACTGCCGTTGCCAACTTCAACGTTGCAACAACGGATACGTGGCGCGATAAGCAGTCTGGCGAGCAAAGAGAGCATACTGAGTGGCACCGTATTGTGCTTAAAGGTCGTTTGGCAGAAGTCGCTGGTGAGTACCTGAAAAAGGGCTCCCAAGTCTATCTCGAAGGGAGCAACCGCACCCGGAAGTGGACTGACAGCCAACAAATCGAGCGCTACACCACCGAAGTACACTGCGTTGAAATGCAGATGCTTGGTGGTCGTGGAAATGCACCTCAGGACAACTCTCAACGTGCAGCGCCCCAAAAAGGGCAACGTACAGGAGCCGGTACGCAATCTGCTCCTGTGCAGCAATCAGCACCGCAAGGTGGTATGGGCGGAGGCTATGGTCCCGCTCCTGATGGCTGGGATGATGACATCCCGTTCATGCGGCTGCACCACTTGGCTGGCGGGTAACACCGCCAACTCTTACTAAACCCCACGGGGGCACTCATGCCCCGAGGGGGTCATGGTGTCCTCAAACCGTTCATTCGTGAATTGGAGAAACACCATGTCTGATAACAAATCTCTTGTAACCCGTATCGCAAGCCGGTTTGGCGTGGACACCCGAAAGTTCTATGAAACTTTGAAGGCGACCGCATTCAAGCAGCGAGATGGAAGTGCCCCGACCGATGAGCAGATGATGACGCTCCTGATCGTGGCTGAACAGTACGGTTTGAACCCTTTCACTCGGGAAATCTATGCGTTTCCTGACAAGCAAAATGGGATCATTCCGGTAGTAGGTGTTGATGGTTGGAGCCGCATCATCAACGAGCATCCCCAGTATGATGGCGTCGAGTTCGTGTATTCGGACAAGATGGTCAGAATGCAGGGGGCGAAAGTTGACTGCCCTGAGTGGATTGAATGCGTGATTTACCGTAAGGACAGATCTCGCCCTATCCGCATCAAGGAGTTCATTGATGAGGTGTACCGTGAACCGTTTCAGGGTCAAGGTCGCAATGGTGCTTACACTGTTGATGGCCCCTGGCAAACGCACACCAAGCGTCAACTCCGGCACAAGTCGCTGATCCAGTGTTCTCGTGTCGCATTTGGTTTCTCTGGTATTTATGACCAGGATGAAGCTGAACGCATCCGTGAAATGGAGCAGGCATCGGCCATTAACCCGGCTATTGCCAATCTCCCTTCACCATCTCAAGTTCAAAGCCAAGAGCCTTTGGCTATTGAGCACAAAGAGCTTGACCCGATCCTAACCAAACTCGCAAATCGCGCCATTGCTGAAAACGCATGGTCTGCGGCGCATGAGTATGTGAAGGGACGGTATGAAGGTTCGGAACTGCAATATGCGACTCAATTCCTTCGTGACAAGGAGATGGATCAAATGGAGCCTCCGAAACCTGACTACCAGGAAGCGCACGAGCAAGAGTCCGCCGCTGGTGGTTCTGCAAATGCTGAACCTGGTGCCGAAGAAATGCCGCCTTTGAGTGACGAGGACATGATCCCTGTTACAGAAGAGGAGGGCGCGGAAGGCAGTTACTACTAACCCCAACGGGGGGGACTCCCCCGCTGGGGGAGATCTCCCTCCTAACCATTGGAGAGAGGTCCATGAAAATAGTCAACCTATCGCAACGAGAGGAAGATTGGCTTGATTGGCGGCGTCAAGGTGTAACAGCCACTGACGCCGCTATCCTGCTCAATCGGTCTCCGTACAAAACACGATGGAGACTGTGGGCCGAGAAGACTGGGTATGCGCGTGAAGTCGATCTGAGTCTTAATCCGCTGGTTCGCCGGGGGATAGAAAACGAAGATGCTGCAAGACGCGCTTTCGAGGAGAAGTATGATGACATGCTGCTCCCCGCCTGTGTCGAATCGGTTCAATACCCGCTCATGAGGGCCTCCCTGGATGGCCTGAGAGATAACGGGGAGCCCGTCGAGCTGAAAAGCCCGAGTGCGACTGTCTGGGAAGATGTTTGTGCTGAGAAAGCAAACAGCAAGGCATACCAGCTTTATTACCCGCAGGTGCAACACCAGCTCCTGGTAACGGGGGCCAAGCAAGGCTGGTTAGTCTTCTACTTTGAAGGTCAGATTCAGGAGTTTCCAATACTCCGAGACGAAGCCATGATTCAAGAAATCTTGGCCGAGGCTAAAAAGTTCTGGCAACAGGTAGTAGACAAGAAGGAGCCCGACAAAGATCCAGAGAGAGACCTGTACATACCGCAAGGTGAAGAGGTCAACCGTTGGATTGCTGCTGCTGAGGAATACCGCCTCTATGATGCTGAGATTCAGGAGCTGAAACAGCGACTGTCTGAGCTTCAAGAAAGGCAAAAGCCTCATCTCGACACCATGAAGTCCCTCATGGGGGAATACTTCCATGCCGACTACTGCGGTGTGATGGTAACGAGATACAAAGCGGCTGGCCGGGTAGACTACAAAAAGCTGTTGGCTGATAAGGCGTCAGGCGTGAAGCCTGAGGATGTTGACCAGTACAGAGAGAAGTCATCAGAGCGGTGCCGTGTAACGGTTACTGGCTCTGTGAAGCCACGGTACATTGTTGATGAGGACGTGCTTGCTCCTCTTGATGATTTGCCGGAAGAAGTAGAGACGTTCTACTGGTGAGTGGGGGATTTTCCCCCGCTTTCCCTTGGGGATTCTGGGAGTCTCCAACGGAAAGCAAGATTTTGTTCTCTTCGGAGAGCGAAAAGTGCGATAGCTGGTCGCCAAAAACAAACAGCAAATTAACGTTAATTTACTAGCCCAACCGGGCGCATCCGCCCGGTTCGGGACGTGGTGCGCCCCCAACTTTTTGGAGTGCATCATGACTAAAGTGAACCATCTACAAAGCCTCTGTGTTATCCACGTAGACTTTGACATCTGGAGTGGACAAACCCGTTTGTCTGCATCTGATCTCAAGCTGGGCGAGGGTGGTGAAATTCCACCTGAGAAAGTAGCTCAACTGGGAAGTAAGAAGATCTGTGATCCGGCTAAGCTGAAAGGCTTTCATCGCCTGAAAACAGAAACTCGTCGCCTCCTGCTGAAATTCGGTATGCCGTTCATGAACGGATTTGCCGTACCCGTCAGCAAGACCGATGAAATCTGTAACAAGCTGAATGACATAAACTTTCAGTTTAACCAACTGAAACAGGATTTCATCAAAGGTTACAACAAAGCCGTGGATGAATGGTGTCAGGAGAACCCTGAGTATGAACGAGCTATCCGTGCCGGAGCCCTTCCAAAGGAAACGGTCGAGGAGCGGATTGGCTTTGAGTACCAGGTGTTCATGATCCAGCCTGTGAACGAAGATGAGGCCAACGCCAAACGCCTTAACCGCAAGGTTGAGCGCTTGGGTGACGATCTCATCTCCGAAGTGGTTCAGGAAGCGAATAAGTTCTATATGGAACGTTTGGCCGGTCGAGACCAATGTGCGGTCACTACTCGGCAGACACTCCGTAACATCCGCGACAAGGTGGATGGGCTTAGCTTCCTGAACAGCGCTTTTAACCCTCTGGTCAAGCTGCTCGACCAAACCCTCCGGGGATACGAGCAACATGCCGATGGCCGAAACATCGTTGCGCCTTTCTTTTATCAGGTCGTGGCCGCAGTGCTGATCATGAGCGAGAGGGACCGCATCGAGCAGTATGCCAATGGCTCGATTACTGTAGAGGGCATGGCTAATGACATTGGCGGTTCGGGAGCCCAGATGGGGGACCGTTCTAAAGATGAAAAGGCCGAACAGAAAAGCGATAAAGCCGGTGAGCTTATCCCTGCAACAGAGGGTGGCGAAACCAAGCAGCAACAGGTAGGTGGTACTGAATCTGTTCAATCAGAACAGACTAACAGCGGTGGTAACGCTGTTGACCTGGATGAAGACATCGACAACTTCTTCAAGAGTTTTGCAGAACGAGGCGAGGGTGAATCGGAAGATGAATCCAATGCCGGTGATGTGGTTCGAGAAGAGCGCGTTGATGTTGAGGATGAGCCGGTTTTGCCTGAGGAAACTCCGGTAGAGCAAGAGCCTGTCCAAGAGGAGCCGACAGAGGAGCCTCTCAACCAGGAGCTGCCTAAAACTGACGACGATGGCGACTATTTCTTCTAATAGTCACTTCAACTAAACCGACCCGGAGGGGATAGCCATTCCCTCCAGGGGTGGACTATCTCCTTCCCTACCAGGAGAAAAGATATGTCCAAAAAACGCACCATTTACAGCGCTCTACCAATCGTGGCCGCAGCCTATGGTGAAAAACTCGGTGTCAAAGTCGCCATCGGTAACGATGACGCATACACCGATGGTAAGACCATCGTGGTTCCGAATATCCCCGACGACTATCCTCACATGGATGCTGTCTGGGGGTATTTGGCCCATGAAGCAGCCCATGTCCGGTTTACGGACTTTGGTGTTGAGCGCCGCAGAGGTCTTCATGCTGAGTTGTCCAACGTTTTGGAGGACTGCCGCATAGAACGGGCCATGATGGAACTCTTCCCCGGTACGTCGCAGACCCTGAATGAGGTTGCTCGCTATATGGCTCAAGCTGGTCATTACGAGCACGTCACAGACAAAGAGGCCCCTGCCTCCATTCTGACAGGGTTTTGTTTGTACTGGTTGCAAACCAAGGCTGTAGGGCAATCCGTCCTTCAACCCTATCTCGATTCGGCTACCCCCGTATTCGAGCGCGTGTTCCCTCAGGGTGTTGTTGTTCGGCTGAACGCTTTACTGCGTAAGGCTGTGAACACTAAGTCAACCGCAGAGGTGACATCCTTGGCCGACCAAATCATCAAGATGATCGAGGAGGAAAAGGAGAAAGAAGAGCAAAAGCCCCTGAATGGTCAGGATGGTAACAACCAGCAGAATGCTGGTGGCAACCAACCTCAGAACAGTCAGGGCGGAAGTGGTAACGATCAAAACCAAGGGCCTGATGCCAATGGTGGTGATCAGCAAGGTAAAGACCAGAAGCAAGACGATGCTAACGGGAAATCTGATCCGAAAGGACAGGGCGACCAAGGCAAGTCGGATACTGATGGTGGCAGCAAGGCAGGACAAAGCCAGGCTGGTGGCAATTCTGACGCGGCGAAACAAGACGCGGCCAAAATGCTCCAGCAGGTTCTGAATGCCGGTGCCGGTGATTTGCGTGGTGACGCGCATGATGCACTTAAAGCCGAGCTCAACCGGGTGGCTCAAGATAAGGGGGACAGTAGCTATATGACTGTTCGCTCTGCTGTGAACACCCAGGACAACCCTGCTGTTGGCAAAAGCCTGGTAGGGGATGTGAAGAGCACCACTTCAAAGATAAGAACGCAGCTCTACGGATTGGTCCAGGCCAGCCAGCGAGTTGCTCACCGTAACCAACGATCAGGGAAGCGTGTGGATGCTCGGAAACTACATCGTGTAGTGACGGGTGATACCCGCGTATTCCTCAAGCCGGAAGCCAAGAAACGCCCTAATACGGCGGTTCACATCCTGGTTGATATGAGCTCCTCGATGGCCTACAAGGCCGCCAATGGAAAGGAGCGTCAAGACATTGCGCGGGAAGCGTCCTTGGCTATTTCGATGGCTCTGGAAGCAATACCCGGCGTAAACCCGGCAGTCACCTTTTTTGGTGGCAACCGGAACCAGCCAGTGTTCAGTGTCGTGAAGCATGGAGATACGGTTCAGAATCGGGCCGGTTGGTTTGGGTTCAAAGCAACTGGCGGTACGCCTATGGCGGAAGCTATGTGGTATGCAGCTTTTGAACTCACCAAGACCCGTGAAGAGCGAAAAATGTTGATCGTAGTGACTGACGGGCAGCCTCAAAGCGCCCCGGCATGTCGCTCAGTGATTGACCTCTGTGAACGAAGCGATGTTGAGGTGATCGGCATAGGGGTAGAGACTACCGCAGTGTCAGGACTGTTCCAAAAGAACATTGTCATTGATGATGCGGCAGCTCTGCAACGCACACTGTTTAAGTTGATGGAGCGGTCATTGACTGCTTTTGCAGCTTAACAGGAAGTGAAACGACAAACGGCTATCCCTTCGGGGGTGGCCGTTTTTATTTGGAGAGTCTATGAACCAATTCCATTCATCTTTGGATTTGTATCATCGGAACAAAGGTAGAAGGGCTACAGTGCCGGAGACGCCTTTTTTACTGCTTGCTAAGCGCATTCCTCCGATGTACTGGAGACTGTTCCAGGGTGTTACTTTGGATAGTCGTATGGGATACACAGGCAGGCGGCAGTTCCACAGTCTTGGGCAAGCAATCGACTGGGCAAAGTCATCAGTTGGCGATTCCTGGTCAAATAAGCGCTTTCACAAGCCGGTAGGCCTCGATGTATTGCTGGCCTGTACTGCGAGTAAGGTGCCTGAACATCTGGTCGAAGAACTGAAAAGACGGGGCAGTTGATGCGTCTTTGAGCTTTGCACCCGAAAAGGGCAGTTTGAGCGTTCCTGTTCACACAGCTCTCGTGGAACAATCAAAGTGAGGAGGGAATACCCTCCCACTTTCTCAGAGGCCTTCATTGAGGGTTGCTGAGAAAGTGAATTTTGTCCTCTCTGAGGGCGAAACGTGCGATAGCTGGTCGCCAAAAACAAACAGCATTCAACCTCAGCCTAAGGGCGCACTGCGCCTGACAGGCTCTGTGTGCCCAAGTTACTTTAAGGAGCACACATGTCTCATCTGAACAATCTCAAATCCGTAATGATCTCTCTCGCCGCCGAACATAAGCTGCCTGAAATCTACCAGGATGACATCACTACCGATGTGGAGTCTCTGGATCGATTCGATGGTTTACGTCTGGTCTGGCTGTTGCGGTCTTGCGGCAGCGTATTGGTGCCAGCGGAAGTTGGCGTTAATCCGATCTATATCACCCATTGGTTGTGGTCTAACCACGGTCAACAGGTGGTTCCATTCTCTGTGGATACCCGCACGGGGTTGATTGAAAAAATCGACTTCGAGCAAGCTGAAAAGCTGATCATGCAGATGCCTTGCAACCTCTCTTCATTGCAGAACAAGGAATACTTGGTTGACCAGGTAAACCGAGTGTTGCAACGAGGTTGTGAAATGCGTATCTGGGGTATCTTCGAGTCTCCAAGCTCGGTGGAATCCGTTGGTGGTTGGAAAGAGTGGCAGAGCTATTTCAGCTCTACTGGGAATCGACTGATGGCCGATTTCGTTGGTAAAGCCATTCGATTCACCAACCCTCGATAAATCGCCGTTCAACCATTAACCCTAATTAACCCTATGGGGCTCCGATAGCCCTGAGGGGACGGGGCTCCGCAATCGCAATAAGGAGTCCCTATGAAAAACCTATCAGCTTTGGAAGCAGTTCTTGACTACGACAAACCTTCTCGACGTTTTCTTGATGAGCTCAACGAAAACCAGATGAAGGATTTGTCCGGGGAAATCTTCGCCAAGCTCTACTGGAGCAAGCGTAATCCCCAGTGGTACGAGAAAGACACCAATCGGCTGTTTGCACGACTTCGTTGGGTTCAGCGCATCATCAAGAAGCGCTTGAAAACCGGCAAGGTTAAACCTGAACTGACAGAAAATGGTTCAGTGATGGAGCGCTTCAACTTCCCTTATGGTGACACTCTCGATTTCTTCCATCGGTACTTGCGACATCCCAAATGGGAGGTTGTGTATCAAGAATCGGGGTGCAGTGCCTTTTGGAAAAATGAAGCAACGCTTGAGCTATGCACCTACTGCGAAGGTGATGTGGTCATGATGAAGGCTCCTGATGAAGCAACCTTCTTTCGTGATTGCAATCGCCTTAGCTGGTGGTATGCAGATAACGCTTGATCTTAATCCCTAACCAGGGGCGAACCGGCCCCTGATGGGAGCATGGTGCGCCCCATCTATGATGGAGGACGCCATGTTCAAATCATCAGTATGCTCCTACGAAAACAGGGGGCCTTACGGAAACAACAAGTACCGAGGCAACTGCTCGGGCTTTATCGTTAAAGACTTCATTGAGTCTTACATGAGAAAGCCGAACGGGCTGGTGGCAGACCCAAGTGTTGGGGGTGGCTCTAGCATCGACGTTGCCAATGAACTTGGTGTCCGTTTCAAAGGGACAGACTTGCATCAGGGGTTCAACCTGTTGCGGGATGACTTCCTTTCGTTCCTCGGAGAGCCTGCACACCTGATCTGGTGGCACCCTCCTTACTGGGACATGATCCAGTATTCAGGTAAGCAGTGGGGCGAGCCCAACAAATGGGATATGAGCCGCATGAATTTGCCTGAGTTCGTTGAAGCCCTTGAGCTGGCCGTTATGAATATTCATGACGCCTGTGAGCGAGGAGGGCATTACGGAATCCTCATGGGAAACCTGAGGCGCGATGGGGATTATTTCAACCTGTCCAGCCTTGTGGAACGTATCGCACCTGGGAAGCTGGTGGATGAGATCATCAAAACACAGCACAACTGTGTGAGTGACCGAACTCAGTATTCCGGGAAGCTGGTGCGTATCGCCCATGAAAAGCTGTTGGTGTTTCGTCGTAACGACGTTGCCTCATCGCTCTGTCTTCTTGCTGCCGTACACCGTCGAGCAACCAATATGGTTTCGACTACGTGGAAAGCTGCAATACGCCGAACCCTACAGGGGAAAACGTTGAAGCTGGAGCAGATTTACAAAGAGATTGAACCCTACGCAAAGCATCGAGAGAACAACCACTGGCAAGCAAAGGTCAGGCAAGTTCTTCAAGATGCCAGGTTCTTTATTCGCATCGAGGTAGGTGTCTATGCACTTGCTGAGTAGCCCAACCGGGGCGTGACATCCCGGAGGGGATTGGTCGCGCTCATCAACAACAAAGGAGCGTGACCATGAACGTACAACTTCAAGCCAGCAACAATGTGCTGTTGGCGCAAATCGAAAGCAAAGGCCTCACTGTTGAAACGCATTGTCGCAGTGGCTTTTGTGGCATGTGCCGGGTTCGTCTACTCGAAGGTCAAGTGGCCTATGACGAGACGCCCATCGCATTTGTCAAAGAAGGGGAAGTGTTGGTTTGCTGCGCTAAAGCAAAAACCGATGTGACCTTGGAAATTTAACCCATCCGGAGGAGCCTTTCCTGCGGGTGGGGCTCCTCTATCCATTACGAGGAGAAACACTATGTCTATCAATACCAAAGTTGAACAAATCGCATACGGTCATGCTACCGCTCTAGTGCTCAGTGAACTGGGCCAACAAGAGAATTGGTGCAAGGCTTATGAGTATTTGTCTGAGTGTGTCGAACGGGGAGACGAGCCTGAGGATCTGGTCGTTTGGCAACCGTTTGAGCACTGGGAATGGAAAGACATTCTGGAGCAAATCGAGAGCGAAGCCGAGTCTCTGCTTTCGACTATTAAGTCCGTTTTAGGCTTGGCCCACAAAGGCATCATTCAGTCAGCAATTGACTGCTCTCTGGATTCGGACATGACCCAGCTTGACCTGATTGGAATGGTCGAGCTCGGAAGTGAAATCGAAGATGGGGAGTGTGCTGGAGGTGGCTATGCAGCTTAACCGATACACGGCCAGGGAGTCTGACAAAAGTCGGATACTTCGGACCATCGGCTGGTGCAAGCGCAATCACCTTACACTTGCCGGTCTTCCATACGAGGACAATCTTGCAGGAAGTGACGGGATCAGCATAGAGATCATCACTCCTCCTGGTATGTCGCGGGAAATGTTGGAGCAAGCCGTCAGAGAGGGGTATTCAGAGCGAGATGTCGTAAGGCATCGCATTCTGGAGTGCCCTGTCGGTTGGTTCATGGAAGCTGATGGCAAGGCATTTGATCATGAAGTGTTCCACGATTACGTGGTGGCTCATGGTTATGGCGAACCTTCCAGCGAAGCCTATGAGCTGGCGGAGCGGTGGTTCTGGCAGGGCAACGATTATGCGTTGATAGCTGCGGAAATAGTTGCTCGTGATCTTTGTGTTCGTGATGACGAAGATGAGGACTGATCCTATGGATGCTGTAGCGCATATAGCAGCAGATAACCTTGTACCGGCATGTGGAGGTGCAGAGAAGCCGTTTACCGTTAGTGGTAGACAGTGGCTTTACTGCTATCACCCAGCCAGTGGGAGGCACTGCTACTTAGACCTCGATAATGACCGTCCAGTCTGGCATCGAGGATTTCATCCTGCTTTTCATCCTGAGCTTGAGTTCGCTGATGAAGCTGAGTTGCTTCGACCAGTTGAGCGAAAGCCTGACCATGAAGAGCTGGAGGATTTTTACTTTTAACCCACGGGGCCGCTCTTCCTGATGGGAGACGGTCCTCCATTCTCAAAGGAGAAGACCATGAAAGATCACAGTCAAACGATTGTGTTCCCTGGGAACAATGTTGAATCACTTGCTGAGGCTAACGCCATGTTGAGCGCTGTGTCGGAAGATGCACGTAAAGCCAGCAATACGGAAGACAAACGTGACCTTGAATCGCTTCAAGGCTGGCTGGAAGAGAACATCAATTCTCAACTGGCAGGCGTGAAGTAACTATGACTGTAACCCCACTGGGGGCTTCATGCCCCTGTGGGGGCATGGTGCCCGTAAAAGGAGTCACCATGAATGCAGTGAAGATGATCCAGAAGGAAAACCAGCTTGAGCTGCCGCTTTTCTTCCTGGATGAAGAGCCGAAGACCGCAGAAGTCATTCCATTTGAGCCAAAGCCTGAATGGACTGATGATGAGGTAAGGCAGTTACGTGATGGGCTTTTATGGCATAGCCTTAGAGTCCTTGCTGATGGTCGAGCTGGAAGTGAAATCAAGCAGGAAACGATGGCTTGGGTGATGTCCGATGAGGTACATCCATTCTCATTTGTGGTCTGCTGCGATGAAGCAGGTTACGATCCATCTGGAGTAAGGGAAGGCGTGAAGTCTATCCTAAACCGCTTAGCGCGGGTTAAAGCGGGGGGTTAACCCCCTGCTTTCCCAGTGGCATCGACTTTCACATGTGAAAGTTTGTGCCCCTCGGAAAGCAAGATTTTGCTCTCTGTCGAGAGTGAATAGTGAGGTAGCTGGCCTCCCCAAACAAACAGCATTCTACATAACCCTTGGGGGATCACTGCCCCTCGGGCTGGTGGTTCCCTGACAAACATGGAGCCACAACTATGACTACTCTTGCCAGCTTTGCGAATCCGATTTCTGTTATTCAACGCTCACCAACCAGTGGGGTGTTTGGCACAAATCAGTTCGTAGGAGACAAAGAGGGATTTGTACAAAAGGTGCTCGGAAAGTGGTACTGCAATCCAGGGAATACCATTCCCGTTGAGAGCATGTCCCACCTTGAGCAGGCGGAGAAACTGTATGACTTCTATGTCAAGTATCTCCAAGTGAAAGAAAAGATCTCTGTGAACCTTGGCCGGGTGCTGCATAAGCTGTACAGCACTGGTTCTATCAAGGAAGCAGAGATCGTGCTTGAAGCAATAAAGGCTCAGGCTGGCGTAACAGCTTGAGCAATCTACTAACCCTAAACCGGGTGCATCCGCCCGGTTCGGGACGTGGTGCGCCCCCAAACTATTTGGAGTGCATCATGGAAAAACATAACCTCAAATCCGGATTCAGCATCTATTTCGCTGACGTCCATTTCGAGAAACAAGTCTACGCATTCGGCTCAGGACTTGGCTTCACCTCTGTGATTTACGCCTACTCGCTGGGCCGAGATCCGGAAGAAGCTGAGAAGCTGGCGCTTGAAAAGTACGACTCTGACGAAACGAAGGTGAAGAAGGTGCATGTCAATCTGGCTCGCAGCCAGGACATCAACCGCTACACCTTCCCTGAACAAATGGCTGGCTTTGCTAATGCCATTCAGTCTCACGGCATCGCTGTGAACTGAGAACCACTTTAAACCCATCGGGGCCATTACTTCCCGATTGGGACGGTAGTGGCCTCTCAACCGAAAGGAGAGAGCTCATGGCTACTATCGTAAACACCAAGTTAGGAGAACATCGAGGCAAGAAGCGCGTCTGGCTGGAAGGCCAAAAGCTACTGCGTGAAGGTTACTATCCTGGCATGAAGTATGATCTGGAGCTGAAAGATTCCCAGGTTGTGCTTCGCGTCAAAGAGGAGGGTAAGTTCACCATCAGTAAGCGCGAGCGCAATGGCCGGGTGTCTCCAATCATCGATCTGACCGTGCAGGAGCTTGCTACCGTTTTTGACGGTGTAGAGATGCTCCGCGTGTTCATCCGTAACGGCGCAATTGTGATCTCTGCTCACCATCAACAAGAGCGAGTGATCGAGCGCGTCAACCGGCTTATCAGTAAGCTGGAGAATGGAGAATCGCTTTCGGTATGCAGCCTCTTTCATGGGGGTGGTGTGCTTGATAAAGCGATTCACGCCGGTTTTCACAAGGCGGGAATTGCCAGTGCCATATCTGTGGCCGTGGAGATGGAAGGGAAATATCTCGATTCGTCTTTGGCAAATAACCCGGAGCTTTGGAACGAAGATTCTATTGTTATCGAATCGCCAATCCAGGCTGTGAATCTCAGCAAACGCCCACCACAGGTGGATGTTTTGATGGGGGGCATACCGTGTACCGGCGCGTCAAAGTCAGGTCGCAGTAAGAACAAGTTGGAGTTTGCCGAATCGCATGAGGCGGCAGGTGCCATGTTCTTCAACTTCCTGCAATTCGTAGAAGCGCTAAACCCAGCCGTTGTGCTGATTGAGAACGTGCCTGAGTACCAGAACACCGCTTCGATGGAAGTGATTCGTTCGGTGCTCTCTTCGTTGGGTTACTCCCTACAAGAGCGCATTCTCGACGGCAATGAGTTTGGGGTTATTGAGCGCCGCAAGCGTCTTTGTGTTGTTGCGCTTTCCCACGGGATCGACGGGTTTGAACTTGAGAAGGTTCAGCCTGTTCGCACCAAGGAAAGTCGCATACAGGACATCCTGGAGCCAGTTCCGCTCGATTCTGAACGTTGGAAGTCATTTGACTATCTGGCTGAGAAGGAGTTGAGAGACAAAGCTGCTGGCAAGGGGTTCTCTCGCCAGCTTCTGACTGGCGACGATGAGTTTTGCGGCACCATAGGTAAGGACTATGCAAAATGCAGAAGTACCGAACCTTTCATTGTTCATCCAGAACAGCCGGAGTTGTCTCGCATCTTTACACCGACAGAACATTGTCGAGTGAAAGGGATACCAGAGGAACTCATCCAAGGTCTGTCGGACACTATTGCCCACCAGATTCTCGGGCAATCGGTAGTCTTTCCCGCGTTCGAGGCTTTAGCCCTCGCATTAGGGAACAGCCTGTGGAGCTGGGTTGGAATGATGCCAATCATGGTCGAAGTCGTGGATGAATCACAGCCGGTGATCGGTGGTGAAGACTTCCATTGGGCAACGGCATTGGTTGACGCAAAGGGCACTCTCAAGCTGTCACCGGCAGCGAAAAAACAGGGGATGCCCTTCAACATTATGGATGGTCAATTGGCTGTCTATTCACCTAACGGAACTAAAAAGAGCTGCGGCCATGAGCCTTGCGAATATCTCCCGGTAATGATGTCCGGAGACGCAATCATGGTCACTTCATCTTTGGTTCATTAGTAACTCACCGGGGCAATGCCGAAAGGCCTTTGCTCCGGCCTATCCGAAAGGAGAGTAATCATGAAAATCGAAACTGTTGTGCCTTTACCTCCCGAGGATTCAGGCCTTCAACACTGCATTGCCAGGTTCCATAACCGCAACATGGATTCCAAGCGAAAAGACAAGACCCGTTTTTTCAGGAGGGAGCCGGTTATGATCGTAAACCCAGAGACCAAAGCAAAGGTTCTCCGGTATGCGATGGGCAACCCTGGGAATTTATCCATCACAAAGCTGGCGGTCGCGCTGGATTACGATGCGGTAGATGCTCTGGGTGTTCGTTTTAAAGACACTGTAAATCTTGAGGTTCGCAGAGCCAGGCGCTGGGAAGTCTGGCAGTGGTTCTGGAACCATCCGGATCAAAGTGTCCAACTGTCAATCAAATTGGGCGTGGTTGGCGCTGTGTTGGGAGTCATGGGCTTCCTGACTGGCGTAGCTCCGTACCTCTTGGGATAAACCAATAAAGCCGTTAACGGGCAATGTAAGTCCGGAGACGGCTTGCATTGCTCTCTCGAAAGTGGAGAGTCAAATGAACACATTAGAACAACTTGTAAATCAGAGAGTGCTTGAGGAAGGTCTGAAAAAGGCGAAGCCATTGGCCGCGCAAATGGGGCTTGAATCTGTACCTGATGAGATGCTTGAAATGATCTGCCCAAACTTGAACTACTCTGGGCAGTTTACGCCAGCTCTGTACGCGAGATTTCAAAGCGTAAAGCGATTACTGAAAGAGTTGTCGGAACAAACCTCACCTAAGCACGGGCATATTGTGAAGTTTACCAACCAATATGGGAGCTACGATGAGTCAGCTTTGCTGTTCAAAGAAGGCGACGTCAGAAACCAGAACTTGGTTGCTTGTGTGGGCGGGAAGACGCTAAATCTCGGAGAGCTAGAGCTTCGAGATTATGGGCTCAATATGCACATCGGTTGCGGTGGACCATTTGAGCCGATCTCAGAAGCGCAGATTCAGTCCTTGTCTGAGTTTGACTTCTATGAGACGACCTACAGATTCTGGGGCCAGAATCCATGTGGAAACGGGATGATAGACATCACCGTCCCTATGAAACGTTGGTTCTTGACTGTGTAGCTTCAACCTGAGTGCGCCGAGAAATCGGCGTACCGGCCCCTTAAAAAGGTTCATCGCGGCTTTCCGGGGAAAGCCGCTTTTATCTTTAAGAAGAAGTAATCGGTGTCTCGATAACCATATCCCATCCGTTTGATTAACTTTATTTTGTTGTTTATCCCTTCAAGGGTACAGGTATTTAGCGGATAAACTGCTGAGGCGGTTATTCCATGAAGATAAGGACGGAGCTTTCGAGCAAACTCTTTTAACGGCTTTATATCACTTTCATTCACTTGCTCCCACCACACTGTCCATAAGTTCTTAGCCTCAAGCTCAGACTCACAACGCCACAGTTCTTTTAATTGCGCCCCCAGTACATAGGTGGTCATCAACTCCTGATTCATTTTCAATATTTCAGTGAGATAGCTGCCCTGTTGTCTATTTAAATTATCTCTATTTTTCAATAATACCCAGCGTGAACGCTTAACCCATTGCCTTGCTTTTTTATCATGCTTTAGCTTGTTGGCTTGATCGACTCTGACTCTATCCATGACCTCACGACCGAACTTAGCCACAACGTGGAACAAGTCGTAAACGATACGTGCATTTGGACAATGCACTTGGACTTCAAGGTCAAAAGCCGTATTCATATCCATTGCCACCGCTTCGATGTTTTGGCCATGTTCGCCTAATTGCTCGAAGAACGGTCGAATATCCTTACGACTACGACCTAGTCCTATCCAAATAACCTGATGACTCTTAGCATCAGCAATGACGGTGGCATAACGATGTCCCTTAAAAAGGGCAAACTCGTCCATGACGAGTTGCCTTAATTCGTCCCATTTAACTTGCGGGACAGCTTGTTGAAGTCGACGCTTATCGATTTCTTTGATGGTGTGCCAATGAACACCGGTTATCTGGGCGATATGCTTAATGGGTAAAAGAGGCAGTAACTGCTCGATATAGCTTCGCAAGCGATGAGTGATACGGGAATAAGGCGCCAGCCAAGATAACGATTCTGTTTTAATGCCGCAGTGACGGCACTTAACTCGTCGAGTTTGAACAAGTAGCTCAACGGGGATTCCAAGCAGTGCAGCCTCTTTAACGTTACGCCATTGGTGCTCATGGATTGCTTGAGCTTTAAGCCCGCAGGGGCACTTAGCGATACAGTTAGGTTTGAGAGTGAGCGTAATAAGTGATGCTGTTTGATGGGACTTTACTATCTGAAAGCCTTCCCAGAATGAAGACAGGAACGTATGATTCGACATGAAAACGGTAGTTTGTGTAGGTTTTGTTTGGCGATAAAACTCTATCACTTACTACCGTTTTGTTTCCAGTTCCCGCTTATCCGCGATGAACCCTTAAAAAGGGTAATCAGCGCAGGGGGAAACCCCGCGCTTTCCCAAGCATCTCGGTTTCCCAGGGTGCTTCGGAAAGTGCCTTAGGCGCTCAAGTGCGGTAGCTGGCTGCCAAAAACAAACAGCAAATTATCAACCCTGACGGGAGCACCTCCTGTTAGGGGGGCTCCGTCATAAACTGAACGGAGATATAGCATGTCTAAAAACGTCAACGATGTTTTTTCAAACCGAACTTCTTTGGAATGTACTGTAAATGCAGCGCTGGATCGTCGTATCGGTCTGCGTGTCGGGTTCCCTCATTACAGAGAAGGAGCAAACGGTGTGGTTTGTGAGATCGAAGCAGAGTACCCATTGCTCAACACTCATTCGAGTGTTGCATGGCCCCTGCTCGATGAACTCAACAGTTACACCATCCAAAAAAACCAATCGCTCATTGATCACATTGATAATGCGGTCGCTGAACTGTTGAAACACAAGGCTCGTCTACAGCTTGATATTCAAAAGCTGCAAGACGGTGACATTGATCTGGTGAAACAGGCCAAGCAGCAATACGAAGACAACCAGATGTCGAGTAGCAGCTAGTTCAGGTCTGATAGCCAGGATTCAATTTTAACCCTACCGGGGTGCTTTCCCGGAAGGGATGGGCACCCTGCTAATCCAGGAGGCCCTATGCAACAAACATTAAACTTTGATCTATCAGAACAACCCATCCCAGTGCTTTTGCGTGGGGATAAGTGGGATTCTGTTTGGTCAGAACTGACTGATAACGAGGATTTGAACTTCGTTGATGCCAGTAGAGGAACCAGTCTGTCATCGTTGATCACGTCATCGGTTGAGTCCATTCACACGGCCTTAATTGATGGGTGGACCATGATGATCGGCTATTCCAGTGGTAAAGATTCTGAAACGGTCTTGCACCTGTTCCTGATGGCCCTGATCCGGGCTGTAAGGAGTGGGGCGACCATCAGCCAGCACCACTTCATCTTGCACACTGACACACTGATCGAAAGCCCAGAGGTAAGGTGGCTGGCGGATCAGAAACTGGCCGAGCTGGAGCGTTTCATTGCGAAGGAAAACCTTCCTCTGACCATCGTTCTAGCAAAGCCTGGGATCTCGCAGAGTTGGACGGGCCGAATCCTTACTGGGAGGGGGTTGCCTACGTTTTCCAACTCCACGGCCCGCCAGTGTAGCCAGGATTTAAAAATCACCTCTGCCAAAAGAGCGAAGGCAGCTTATATGCGAGAGCTTCCCAAAGAGGTTCGACAGAAAGTCTGCCTTTTGCTGGGCAGTCGTGATGCTGAAAGCACTATTCGTGCGGCCAACATTGCAAAACAGCGAGGAAGCTCAGATCGCGTCATTAAGACGAAAGATGGGGGTGAGCTGTATGTGGTGAAAAACTGGTTGGCGAGTGATGTCTGGGAGTTCTTACTATCCGCTGGCATGGGCTCAGCATATCCTCTGCCAAGTTACTTGGAGAGCAATGTCACTACGGCAGAGCTTTACAAGGCGGCAACAGGGGAGTGCGTGTGGTCGGCAACAGAGAAGAAGGCCAGTGACGCCTGTGGCGCTCGCTTCGGTTGCTGGGCTTGCCAGGCTGTTGGGTTGGATAAGTCAATGGAGACGTTGCTTGCCACGGACCCTGAAAGGCATGGCTATATGTCGGGGCTGAACCGCATCCAGCGCTACTTGGCAAAACGCCGGTACGCATGGGAAGACCGCCATCCCGTAGGTCGAACGATTTACGAGGGCGGATACATCAAAATACAGCCGGACGTTTACAGTCCTGTTTTCCTAGAACGATTGCTTCATGTCTGTTGCAGCATGGACTACATGGAGCAAAAGAGAGCTGATGAGCTGGCATACAAGCTGGCTACTGGTCAAGCAGAGGATAACGACTGGAACCGTCGAATGGCAGAGCCACAATTCCGGATCATATCGGAAGAGGCTTTAGTCCATATCGACTTCATGTGGGCCTTCCATCATTTCAATGATAAGCCTTTCCATGCCCTGGAGATTTACCACAGGGTTTGGTCGATGGGTGATCTGGACTTGCTGGAAGACGAGCCGCAGTGTGAAACCGTTCCTCAGTCACCAATTCCGAAGCCATTGTGGTTGAAGGTTGGTCGCTGGGGCGATGGTTCGCTTTCTGATGGCTTGGCCGATCCGTTAGCGGAAATGGCTTACTTTGACGGCGGGGATGACCCGTTGGCAGCGCAAGTGATCAATACCGCAGACGGAAAGAGAAGGGTGGTTTGCTTCGCAGAAGATGATGAAGTGAAAGTCGATCCCGACTCCGCTGCGTTCATCATCTGGAACGAATACCCGCGACTAAGGGAGTCTGTACTAAAGGGACATTATACGCCCGGTAGTGCAGCGCAGTTCTACCTTCGGTTCGGAGCAATCCAGCTTGCGAAAGGAAAAGGCGCTTTGTATCACCGTATGATGCAAAGAGGTCAAACCTACCACCAGATGGGCCTTACAGGGCTACAGACGATGGAAGGAATCCAACAGCGCAAGGATGTCAAAGTGCTTAGCGATGCTAAGTACAAAGATCTGGTGAAGCGAAAAATCAAGGGAAGACTGGCAACGGTACGCTGGTGGGTCAACTTGCACTTAACGTTCAAGTACCATCTGCACCACCGTACTCCGACGGGGTTGTTCATCGAGAAGCAACTTGACCAGGAAGCAATGGAAGAACAGAAACGGCATCAGGAGCGATGGTTTAACTACGTGACTGACGCGATGCTTTGTTACTCCAGCGCATTCTGTATGAGCGTCATGGAAGGGCGAGAGGGGAGCGGAAACGCCAACATTCGTCGTTACATGGCCGCGACCAGAAGGAAGGCTTATACGGCCCTCTGCGAGCTCTTGGACAATACTGACGCCCAGTGGGTGAATGATGTGGTCCAGAGTGCCGTAGGGCAGTATGAGGCGATACAGGCAGCCCTAACCGAAGGTTCCGCGCTTGCTATCTATCTCGACTGGATCAACCTACTGTCAAAACGCCATCCAGCCTCTTTGGAGCGACATGTCAGAACGATGATCAAGGCGGTTCAACGCTTACATCGCCGCGACGACACAGAGTTGCAAAGAGGACAGCAAGGCTTGTCCTTGGCCGCATAAAAAGCCCTCCTTCGGGAGGGCTTTTTCTTTTGCACCCCAAAAGGGCAATTACAGCGTTTTACCCTTTTAGGTGGCTGTCATACTCTTTGTTCATTGTCAGCGCTTGCTGGCTATAACGGTAGCTGGCCCAAAACAGCAATAACCTAACCCCTCGGGAGGAAACCCCTCCTGGGTTCTCTCCCACAAACAAAGGAGAGAAGCATGAGCCTAGACAAGTTAAGTCGGCTGGTGGACCAACAACGAAAGACCCAGGATGAAATCGACAATGAAATCATTCTGGCCGTCAAAGAGGTGTTGGCTACAAACTCAGTCGGTTTAGCCCGTGAGCTTGTTGGGGGTGTCCCGCAAGATCATCCATTCCATCCGTTTTTACTCGCTATAGCTAAGCAGCTTGACCCGAGATAACTAAGTAACCCAACCGGGTACACCAAGGCCCGGTCGGCTTTGGTGTACCTCCAACCAATTTTGGAGGCACTATGTCTAATTCAAATTTCGGCTTTCTAGCTCTGGCCTTGCGCCAACGCCTGATCAAACGCTGGTCACTGATGCACTCTGTTCAACCGGAGTCTGTGTTGGAACACAGCGCTGTTGTTACCCTGCTTTCCTACCTGGCTGGCAATATTGCCATTCAGCAAGGGAAGTCGGTGGATCTGGCAGTCATGCTTGCTCATGCTTCGTTGCATGATGCAGCCGAGGTTCTCTGTTCGGATGTTGTAACACCGGTCAAGAAAGCAAACGCTGTTTTGCAGCGTGAGTTTGAACGACTGGAAAAGGCCGCAGAGGACAAACTCATCCAGACTCTTCCCGAAGAACTCCAGGATGCAGTCGCCATAGCCTTCGCTCCCGGTGGCTATGAACAATCACTGGTTAAGGCCTGTGATACCTACTCCGCTTACATCAAGTGCAAACTTGAGGTGGCCGCAGGTAATGGCCTTGAGTTCCAGGATGCTCTCAGCAAAATGGAACGTGTTGTTGCTCAGGTGAAATCGGACTTCCCGGAAATCGACGCTCTGGACAAATGGTTTGGTAACGGACTCGGCCATTCAGTAGATAAACTGCTGGCAGGGGGTAACGATGACTAATCCAATCCCTGGCGACATCAAGATTAAGGACTTTGGCCGCGACCGGAAATTCCGTTCGGTTGATGAGCTTCAAAGCACTTTGTCAGAACAGTACAAAGGTCAGCATGTCAGCATCGTTTACCCTGCAAAGCCCAGCGGTTTACTCCGCACGGTTTTTGTCAGTGTCGATGATGCTGGTGGCGTGAATCGAACCTATGGGGACCAGTCTCCTGTCGATTTTTCTGCCATCAAAGATGACCTGTATGTACCAAGTGACCTGTAGGAGAGCACTAGCTATGGTGGTGATCATCGTAAACACAGGACACTATGAGTTTATCGGCCTTGGTGAGACCCACGGACAAGCCACAGAAGGGCTTTTGAAACGCTGGGACGAACACTGCGAACGTAATCCGGATGCTGAGTCTGGTTACATGCAGGAGCTGATAGAAGAAGGAAGCGCACAAGTTGTCGAGATGGAGCCCGGCTCCGCCGTAATTTACGGACTTGACGGCTAAGCCTTCTCAACTAACCCACTCGGGCGCATCATCCCGAGAGGGTGTGGTGCGTCCTAACCAAAAGGAATGCACTATGTCTAACTTTGAACAAGCTCTGGAGCGTACTGACGGTAAAACACTGATTCTCAGCAATGGGAGTAAGTGGGCAGGCCAAGACCCGGACAGCATTCAGACTTTACTGGATGTCCTGGGTGACAACGTTCTTGACCCGATGTTTGAGCAGTATCACTGTTATCGCCCATACCCGTTTGAACCAATGGTGAGGACGGGGCGAAATGGCGAAATGTTCCAGCCTTGGCTTGGGGCAGCCTGCTTCTTTGGGAACTTCCTGACCGTCTCTCATGTTTTCAACATCATCACGAAAGATGACGGTGTTGTTGAGGCCTTAACAGAGGCGATCCGGAAGAATATGGCGACTGAACAGTACCAGCAGAATGCCTATGAGCGTTATGCCGGTTGGTTCTACGCTGAAACCAGCGAAGGGTTAAGGCTAGTCTCTCCAAGTGAGGCTGCCGACATCCGAGCTGGCGCAGTTTCAAAGCTGCGTTACCCAAGAAACTTCGAGGTTATGAAAACTGCGGTTCTCAAAGGTCCTCGATTTGATACTGAATTAAACCGCAAGGCTTCTTAACCCAAACATTAACCCCACGGGGGACATCGGTCCCTGAGGGGATGGTGTCTCCCTCTGAAATTAAGGAGATACCAATGATTAAACAGCATTTTCAAAACGAACTGGTTAAGTGTGGATACCCGGATGATCTGACGATTGAGTACAGTCTCGGATACTGCCAGGGGGATGGCGTAGCCTTCTACGGGGATTTGAGCGTTGATGACGTCAAAGCTCTCATGAATCGCCTATTCAGCACTGAGCCCGGCCAAGTGGATGCTGTCAGCCGCGTGAAGAACCTGATGGCACAGAAAGACATTGAGAATATGCTTTCTGTCCTCCGCGAATATGGTTCCTGTGACCTGTCCATTACTCGGAATAGTCACGGGCATCACTACAGCCATTGGAACTGCATGAACATCGACGACAACGTGGACTTCACAGGGATCTTCCCTGATGATGATTCCATGATTGGCACCGGCATTGAAGGGATTAACCAGGATATGGTCGAGCGCTGGCAAGACCTCTGGGAACGCTTTGTGCTGGAGCTGGCGGATGATGTAAAAAGTCTTTCCAAGAAGCTCGAAGCGGACGGGTACTCGCTGATCGAGGCCTCTCCATGCGAAGATGAAGTGGTTTGGGAACGGGCCACTGAAAACTACCTGGTGCGTGTTACTGAACTCCCTGAGCGGGATTTCGATATGGGCCACTGGGATGACGAAGTAAGAGACCAAACAATTTGTTCTATCCTGGAAGGGAAAGAGCGAGTGCTTGGCCTACGTGTTGAGGTACTCTCTCGTGAAAACGAGATTGTCCTGGGTGAAGAGAGTCTGCACGGCTTGACCGTTGCCAGTGATGACAAGAGCTACGCTGGCTACAGACGAGAACTTCTCCGGGGCGCTATCCAGCAAACCAGGGACTTTTTCTCTCGCCACCTCAAAGCGGCATAACAAGGCAGGGGGAAACCCCTGCTTTACTTCCCAAGTCTTCTTACTCATGGTTAAGCCATCAGTAAGCAGATTTTGTCCTCCCTGAGGGCGAAAGCGTGCGATAGCTGGTCGCCAAAAACAAACAGCAAATTAACGTTAATTTATTAATCCCTGCGGGAGTCTATCTCCTGCTGGAGATACCTCCCGTTATTTCTGGAGGTATCCATGAACAAATTCCAAGACTTTAAGTTGGTTTATCGTCAAGGTGGTCGTCGCTTAGAGCGTGTC
Organism: Citrobacter sp. 21OH12SH02A-Citro; assembly: GCF_027919895.1. Lineage (NCBI taxonomy): Bacteria > Pseudomonadati > Pseudomonadota > Gammaproteobacteria > Enterobacterales > Enterobacteriaceae > Citrobacter > Citrobacter sp. 21OH12SH02A-Citro. The sequence continues at coordinate 69,396 of NZ_CP114802.1, read as the reverse complement.
TTTAAGGACACTCTTTACGCGAATGTGAAGCGTGTCGCTGACTCGTTTCCTCCGACCGTTCTTTGGCGCATTCAGCCAGCGTAAAACTCGGAACCTTAAAGCTCGGCTTTGGCCGTGACCTTTCAATAACCCATGCGGGTACACTTCCCCGCACGGGGTAGGTGTACCCATTAACTTTGGAGTACACCTTATGAACCAAGTAGCTAAATTGGACCTCGCCCAAATCCGTCAACAAGCCATCAATGATGGTCTGCTGGTGGACCAATCTTCCATCGGTAAACAAGCTGGTTTCCTGACCAATGTGGCAGTGACCCCGGCAATTGTCGATGGAGTATTTGGTGCAGATGGTAAGCACTCGGTAGAAGACTTCCTTTTCATGTTTTTGCAGCTTTGTGTTGCTCAAACAAAGGTCGCTTTTACCGACAACAAGAATTGGGGAAAGATTCGTCTTTATTACCCCATGCCCACTGTAGATGGCTTTTTCAAACCCACTGAGGTTGTGATTAAGTCAGATCCTGTAACCGCAGATGTCACAATCATGATGGCCTCGGAAGATGGCACTCATTTGTGCTTGTGATATTCACAAAATTCGCCTCCGTTTCGGGGGCGACCTTTTTAAACCCCTCGCCGGGGAGTTCTCCCCGGCTGGGGAGCCTCCTTGGCACATTCTCCCGGTGTCGGGGTTTCCTTAAAACCCTGGCGACGGGGGTTTAAGGAAGCCTCGATGCTGGGGTTCACGCTAAGGAGAAAACCTATGTCTTACTACAAAGCTGACACCGTTCGTGAAGCTGCAAACGGAAACTGGCTATTCATCCTGGCGGCCCTAGCGCCCCATCTTGAACCAGCTCTCCGTAAACCTGGTCGTCATGTTTCTTGTCCTATCCACGGCGGGAAAGATGGCTTCCGACTGTTCAAGGATGCCCACCTGACTGGTGGCGGCGTATGCAATACATGCGGTGCCAATCATGATGGTTTTGAGCTGCTGATGTGGCTCAATAACTGGGACTTTAAACAGTGCCTGAGCGAGGTTGGTGATTATCTGGGCGTTGAGAAAGAGCAACCCCAGTATCAACAAGCCGCTGCACCGACACGAGCTCCTGTCCAGGCCAAAGCGCCTGTTCAGCAAGAGCCTATGAAGGTGAATAACAAGGTTCTCGATTCCAAGAATCGTAAAAAATCCATTGCCGGTACTCTGATTGCCCACGGTAAAGCTCCTTATGAGCATAACGAAGACAACGAGCTCAGCTACTTTGCCTTCATCCGTGACAAGAGCGGTTTGGAACGCACCATCTGGGGCGTGGATCTTGAAAGAGCCATTGGTGAAAGTGAAGCCAAGTATGGGGATGAGATCGTCATGACAAACCTCGGGCGCGAGCCTGTAACTGTCGTCGTTGAAGTTAAGGACGAGCAGGGGAATGTTGTGAGAGAACAACCTATGCAAACGCATCGCAACACCTGGCTGGTGGAACGTCGCGGCGCTACGGTAACGCAGTTCCGCGCTCGCTCGAACGGTGGTGTTGAGCCGGTGAGTCACCATGTTGAGTCGGCCCCTGTGGTCAACCGCACGGTAGAAGCTCCGGCACCGCAAGTACAACATGCGGCCACACAACCGGAAGAGCAAAGCAGCGAAAACAAGCCGAAAGTTGTTCCGATGTTTCGTGAACAACCTAAGCCTTGGCTGCTTGAGCTCCAAGAAGAAATGGAGAAGAGAATGGAGCGCGAACGCGCTTACAGTGCTCGTCTCCGTGAGAAAATCGAGAAGGTATGGAACGAGTGTTTGCCGTTCTCCAGTCATGTGACTGAGCCAATGCGTCTGTACTTCAAAAACCGCGAGCTTCTGTTCAAGGTTGATGAAGTAGAAAAAACAGACTGTCTGCGGTTCAATCCGGCTATGGCCTACTACGACGAAGATGGCAATGAAGTTGGGAAATTCCCGGCTATCGTCTGCGCTATCCGAGATGTGGAAGGCAACCTGGTAACGCTCCACCGCACCTATCTCACCCAAAACGGTAAAAAAGCCAAGGTCGGCAACGCCAAGAAGATGATGCCCATTCCTGACGGTTTGGATGTCAATGGCGCGGCCATCCGCCTCGGTGAACCGACTGAGGGTATCCTGGGTGTTGCAGAAGGGCTGGAAACAGCCCTGTCAGCTTATCGAGTCACTCAAATCCCGGTTTGGTCAACGGTCAATGCGACCCTGATGGAGTCCTTCGAGGTTCCAGAAGGTGTTCACACCGTACTGATCTGGGCTGACAAAGATAAGTCTGTGACTGGTGAGAAGTCAGCGAACGTGCTGAAAGCCAAGCTGGAGAAGCGCGGCATTCGTGTGTACGTCCTGCTGCCTAAACTCCCGATCCCGCCCAGAGCGAAAGGGATTGACTGGAACGATGTCCTGATGAGTCAGGGAAGCCTCGGTTTCCCGAATGCTCGCTACCTGCGCGATTTCATTGCGAGAAGGAGAGCTGAGTATGGCCGTCATTGATGTCTCGAAGGTTGATACAACGCCTGGTAACGACGCGGTGTGCCCCTTTTCTCCCCCTGAGGGGTGGGAGGGGGCCTCTGCGGCCTACGTTGAGCTTATGCGGTCTCGGTATCGTCATCTGATGCACGGCCAGAGAATGATGGTGACAGCCTCCTTCGCAAGAAGGGAGCCTATCCAAGTTACTGGCCCGTTTGCTGATGAAGCGACGAAGATCATTAACTCAATGAAGATGAACAAGGCGAAGCCAACAGCTTTGTCTGCCTAAAACTTTAACCCTGAGGGGGTGTTCATGCCCTCTCGGGCATGATTCGCCTCCTCTTCAACTATGGAGGTAATCATGAAAAAGTTTTTGCGTATTAAGACGTGGTTTGTGCGTCTTTTCTCTCCTGACAAGAAGACTCTGGGAGCTATCGGTGAAGACCTGCGTAAGGTCGCCGTAACAGCCATCGGTGTCGGTATTGTAGGATTGGCTGTATCTGGGGACACTATAACCGTCAAAGAAGCCGGTTTGGTGTTGGTCATTGGGGTTATCCTGTGGATCTATGGTATAATCTTAACCAAGGTCAGCAATTCCTAAGGGGGTCAAATGGACGCTTTCACATTAGGCATGTTGGGGTTGCTCATTTTTTTCACTGTCGTCACTGGCGGCAGTCTGTATCTCTACCATGAGAAACAGAAGGAAAAAAAGCATCACAACGCCTAAAGAGTAACTGCGATAATGAACGTAAAGGCCAGCAATAGCTGGCCTTTTTTTATACTTGCAGTTTGAAGTGTTACATGTCACGATGAAGTTGGTGTGACATGTAACGGTAAAGGTGTTTTTTTGAAAGTATCCAATGAAGATGCTCAGGCTACGGCGATCTATCTCCTCAGAGCTGCTTCGCGCCCAGCTTTCTGGCGTGACGTCCCATTCGATAAGAAACTTGAAGCCGTGGACAGCCTGAACAGCATGGGGCGATCACCATCAGAACTCACTGAATGGATTAATAAATATCTGACAGCAGAGCAAATCAATAAACTCGGGACATCAATTAGGCAACGTCGCAGAAGGGGATATGGTGTTGGTAAAAGCATAACTATAAGCGATAAAGCCCACAGGATTTTGAAGCGGTTGGCAGAAGTCGATGGTTGCAATTTGTCAGAAGTGATAGAGAAACGCCTAGCCCGAGCTTATAAAAATACTTGGGACCACAAATAGAGTGGCACTAGGGGTTGCATTTTTAAAACCCGTGGTAGCATCTAAATGAACCCTAACGAATAGGGGTGCTGGCGGCGATGCCGACCATTATCCCGATAATGGAGAAATAGACCATGATGACACTGACTACTGTCTCGAAGAAAACTTCTAATAATTCAGCCCTTGTATTCTGGCGCGTTGGTACAAAACGGAAAGGCATCCTTGATGTTCGTATTGATTTTGACAACGAGGAGGCAGATCTTTTGGCTGAGCTCGTAGCCATTCGCTATCTGGCGCTGGACAAACAGGTTTTTTGCAGAGAGCCAGGTGCTGGTGCTGGTTACAAGCTGGTGGTATCCAAAGGTGCGATTAAAAAGCTGGCGCTGGGCAAATCCACCAAGGAGTTTGCATTCAAGTTTGCGGCTTGCCTCACTGGACGTTTAAAGGGCGCTACTATTGAAGTTTCGCAGAGCATGGAGTTTATGGATGAGCCGGGTGAGGGCAACGTTGAGCTCCTCGATGTGGACAAGCAAGCCTATACTCAAACCCATGACGAAATCTCTACACCGGCCATTGGTCCCGTCCTTGTTACTCAACATGCCATCGATCAGTATCAGGCCCGGATAACCTCTGGAGACCCTAAAAAACCGTGGGCCTCACTCGTTGGTCGCCTCCAGCATCCAGAGTTACAGGTTCAACCCTTTGACGAGAAAGTGGCTCGCCATAAAGCCAGAAAGTATGGCCGCGTAGATAACGTGGAAGTCTGGGGCCATAGAGATTCCAAGTTCAAGTACCTGATGGTGATCAACGACGACAACCAAAAACGTGTTCTTGTCACAGTGTTTGAGCGAAATGAGTAACCTGCTTCTCATTTGTTCTGAATACACAACCTCTCCAAATCACGTATTCATACCCTAAAAGGGCAAAAACGCAGTCGTTGATAACGACTCTCCCACCTGAAAATAGCTCCAGCATAAAAACTGGAGCTGTAAATGAGATCGAGACCTTCCCTTTTACTGATGCGAAACCTGCGGTCATTGGCCGTTGTGGTGCTCGCAACTTTGCCATGCGTTGCTTTTGCACAATGGCGGGTTGTAGCCGTGAGCACCGAAGTAGACAAAATGCGCTTCAACACCATCATAGACGCGCATTCCTTCATGAAGAATTATCGCTCTGGTGAGGAGCAAGGGAAGGGAACGCCAGTTGGGGATGCGCTTTATCCGGTTGCCAGTTATGGTGATGGCCGTTATGTCTCCAGGATCTGTTTTAAGTATCTAGGTGCTACTGGCGATTATGACCCCACTACCTGCACTGGCGACCCAGCTACGGTCTACTGGCGCTCAACCTATGTTCTGCCGGGTGAGATGGATAAAACACCGTTCCTGGACAGGGATCTCGGCTTACCAACAACGACCATGTGTGTAGGGAACCCTATCCATCTTGGCACCGGCAACAAGTTCCAGGCTGAACTGGATTATCAAAGCGGAGGCTCCGACCCTTTCACATTCACCAGATACTACAATAGCCACCTTCCTGATGAAGAGCTCGGCGGCTGGCGGCATACCTACTCGCGGAGCGTCGAGGTCAACGCCTCGAAGTACGGTGAGAACATGGTTGTCCTGCACCGGCCAGAAGGGCAACAACTCGCGTTCTACAACTCGTCCTCTGTCTGGGTGCCAACATGGAAAACCGATGATACCTTGACGAAGGATGCTACCGGCTGGCGTTACACTCAATCTGACGGGGTAGTCGAGGCCTATGATGAAACCGGACGACTGACCGGCATCGAGAAGCCCAACGGCAATCACATCACCCTGAGCTATCTGAACGGAGAGCTATCCTCGATCACTGACGGCTTTGGCCGCAACATCCAGTTCCAGCATCAAGATGGCCGCATGGTCAGTGTCACCGATCCTGCTGGTGGCAGTATTCAGTACCAGTACAACAGCGCTGGCAAGCTGGCGGAAGTGATCTACCAGGACAATACGAGCCGCAGCTATCTCTACGATGACCCGAATGCACCGGGTTTGCTCTCTGGGCTGGTGGACGAGAACGGCAACCGTTTCGCCACATGGGGATATGATGCTCAGGGGATGGCAGTTCTAAGTGAACACGCCGGGGGCGCAGAGAAGACTCAGGTAAGCTACAACGCTGACGGAAGCGTCTCTGTCACCAACGCCCTCGGCCACGTTCAGCGATATACCTACAGCCGTCACAACGGGATGCTCAAGCCTGATGTTGTTGAGGGTGCGCCGTGTACCGGCTTTGTGGGAGGCAAGGAAACCTACGTCTACGACAGCAAAGGCCTCGTCTCCAGCATTACAGATCGTGCTGGACAGAAGCGCACGTTCACCCATAACGACCGGGGATTGGAAACCACCCAGATAGACCAGGATGGGGGCAAGGTTACGACCGACTGGCTTCCTTCCAAGTCGCTCCCTGCAAAAATCACGGAACCAACCAGGATCACTGAGCTTACCTACGACACTCATCTCCGGGTGATAAGCCGCAAGGTCACAGATCGCAGCTCGGGCGCTTCCCGGACATGGACCTACACCTATGCCCCTGTTGGTACAGGAAAGCCGAGCCTGTTGGCCTCGGTTGATGGTCCGCGCACCGACGTCAGCGATGTTACGACATTTGACTACGATGACCAGGGCAACCTGATCCGGACAACAAACGCGCTGGGGCAGGTGATGCAGTTTGGTGACTACGACGCGAACGGTCGCGCCGGGACCATTCAGGGCGTCAACGGTGTAACCCAAACCCTCACCTATGACGCCAGAGGAAGACTTGTCAGCTCCACTGGACCAGAAGGAACCACGGCCTACAACTATGATGCTGTGGGCCTCCTGAGCTCGCTGACTAAGCCAAATGGTGCAACCGTCAGCTATGAGTACGACGCTGCACATCGGCTGGTGGCGGAAACAGATGCACAGGGCAACCGGCGCGAGCTTGAGCTCAATGACCTCGGGAACCCAGTAGAAGAGCGACTGCTCGATGCGCTGGGCCAGACCCGTTGGATAGAGCGCCGGATCTTCAACGAAATCGGCTGGCTCTCCAGTGTCTCCGACGCCTATAGCAATCAGTCATCGTTTTCCTACGATGTGGTGGCAAACCTGATACAGGAGACCAGTCCCTCTGGTAACACACACTCCTACAAGTACGACGGCTTCCATCACCGGACACAAACGACCGATCCACTCGGGAAGGTCACGCAGGTGCTCTACAAGGATACCGGCGATGTTTACCGTGTCTCCGACCCTCGTTCGCGCCTGACCTACTACAGCTACAACGGCTTTGGCGAAGTGACTCAGGTCCGGAGCCCGGACACCGGCACCACCGACATTACCTATGACGAAGCCGGTAACGTGGCAACGCGCAAGACGGCCAAGGGACAAACCACAAGCTACAGCTACGACGCGCTGAACCGGATCATCGAGGCATCCAGCGGTGTCGCTGGCGAATCGCCAATTCTGTACGGGTACGACGAAGCAACCTCACCATACGGCATGGGCCGCTTGACCTCAGTCGATGATGGCAACGGTGTCCGGAGATATGGCTATACACCCGAAGGATGGTTGGCTTACGAGACCTGGGAAACCCACGGGCAGAGCCTTACTACCCAGTACCAATACGATGGTGCAGGCCTCATCACGAAGATCACGTATCCCAGTGGTCGTGAGGTTTCCTACACCCGTGATTTAGCCGGTGACGTCATCGAGGTGGCAACGACACAAGCAGGCACCACAACAAGCCTGGCAAGCCAGATCGAGCGAGCGCCCTTTGGCCCCGTCACCAGTATGGTCAGATGGAACGGCATTTCAGAAAGTCGCTCTTTGGATCTCAATTACCGAGTCACCGGCATCGACGCTACTAGAGTGCATTCGCTGGTCTATCGGTACACGCCAGACTCGTTGATTTCAGCCATAGACGACAATCTCAGCTCATCAGTCAATCAGTCACTCGGTTATGACGCGGTTGGCCGCATCACCTCTGCTGAGGGGCTCTATGGCGTTTTGGGCTATGGCTATGACGCCACCGGCAACAGGACCTCGATCACGACCGATGGCCTGAGCCAAAGCTACACCATCAACTACATGAACAACTGGCTGGTGAAGACTGGGCAAACCTCCAGAAGCTATGACGCCAATGGCAACCTGACGAAGCAGGGGGCGGATACCTTCACCTATGACAGCCAGAACCGGCTGGTGGCCGCAACGGTCGCTGGAGTGACAGCAGCTTACACCTACAACCATCTGGATCAGCGTGTAACTAAGACCCTAAACGGCCAGACCCGCCTACTGATTTACGGCTTGGCAGGAAACCTCATCGAGGAGCTGGACGCAGCCACTGGAGACGTGCTGGCGGAGTATATCTGGCTCGATGGCACCCCCTTGAGCTTTGCTCAGTCAGGACAGACCTATCAAGTCCACGTCGATCATCTGGGCACCCCGAAGGCGCTAACCGACGCCAGCGGCCAAGTGGTTTGGAAGGCGAGCTACAGCCCGTTCGGTAAGGCCAGCATCACCACTCAGGGGCCGACCTTCAATTTGCGGTTCCCAGGACAGTATTACGACGCGGAGACCGGGCTCCACTACAACTGGCGGCGTTACTACGACCCGAATACCGGGCGTTACATCACCAGTGACCCGATTGGGCTGGCTGGTGGGATTAACACCTATGCCTATGCGCTGAGCAACCCGATAGGCAATGCAGATCCAACAGGGGAGTTTGTGCCGCTTCTTCTGGGGGCTTATGTTGCCATAGACTTTGCCTTGAGCGCTTGGGACGCCTATGACACCTTCAAGACCATCACCAGTGATTGTGCGACCTCAAGAGAAAAGTGGATTTCCGGGGGGCTTTTTGCTGCTGGGATTATCCTGCCTGGCAACTATAAGGCGCTAGGGAATGTTGCGGAACGCGCTTTTAAAAATACGGCTGATGATTTTGTAGACCTAGCCAGTTCCCAGAGACGTAAGCATATTCTTGATGGTGACGCCACTGGTGGAGGGCATCGAGCAGGAACAGGCAAGCCTGGAAAAAGTGAGTTTCCTCAAAGTTGGTCTGATGAAAAAATTATGCACGTCATTTCCGATATAGCTACCGATCCAAATGTTTCTCGAAAGGCTGGGCGCGGTGGTAGGACTATTGCAGAGGCAGTTAAAGAAGGTATTAATGTTCGTGTAATACAAGAATCTAATGGTGATATTGTTTCAGGTTTTCCAACAAACGTACCAAGGAATCCAAAATGAAAAATGAATATAGAGAAATTGAATCCACGCTAGATCTTTTGCTTATGGTGCTGTCTGATTCGTTTTCTGAATCTGAAAGTATAGAAGTGCAAGAATTTATTGATGTGGGTGAGTATGGAATCGCACTAGAAACTATCATTGACATTATTAATGAAGAGTCAAAGAACATAACAAATGAAGCTGAGTTTCTGATTGAAAAAGCAGGGAGGATAATGAATATGGATACTACATCCATTGTAGATAAGATTTCAAAACATATAGATAAATAATAAGATGAAAAAAACCGGTTTAAAATATAGAGCAGTATATCTGCTTGGATTTCCGTTAGCTGGAGCCTTTATAGGAATTGCAGTGTTCGCTTTATTAAATTATGTGAATGGGCCTCTAAGCAAATTCGCCTTATATCTGTCCGTTGGTGTTTGGGGGGGGTATGGAGTGTTCTCAGGAATCTATGGATACTTAAATCTAAGGAAAATATTAAAGTTAAAGAGAGCTAATGAGGAATCCAGGGATTAAATACGGCTCACATGGTTCTGCTATTGGCGCAGCATTGGGGACGGCTTATGGAAATCAATAACTGGTTTGATTTTATTATATACACAATTTATTTCGGCTATTTGCATTCTAGGGTTGGAATTCATCCATTCTAACCCTTGATTCTTAGTCGGACAAAAAGCAGCCTCTGGTTGGATTTTTCTGTTTTTCACCACTCTGCGAAAATCTAACATTGGTTGGATTCTCAGACGCGCCCTCTCTCGCGTTAATCCAACTCCCCACCTTCTGCCTGCTTCAACAATGTCGGAATGTGCGGCCCATACTCGACCTTGCCTCGTCCTGCTCGAATACCACTGCCGACCTTGCGGGCTTCTTTGGAGTACAACGTCTTTGCACGGATGATGTCATAGCTGTAACCCCGACCTAACCGGTTGGACATCTTGATCAAGCCGTTGAGCCCTTCGGTATACCCATTGGTGATTGAGAACGGCGCATCCCAGTAGGCAAAGATGTCGTCGTAATGGTTGTGTACCGTTTTCACCAGTTTTTTGAAAGGCTCCATACCATAAGGCGGCAGGCTGTTCTCCCAAGCCTCAAAGGCGTTCTGAGCGCTCTGCTTATCGGGTTCGTCGTAGATGCAGAAGAAGGCTTCCTTGAAGTCATAGGCCACGGCAAGTTCTGGGATCGCCTGCTTTACAACCTCCAGCGCCTTTTGCTCCGCGGGCGTCAGGTTGCCGGGCCGCTTCAGGGTTAGCCAGCGAATGGACTTTTTGACATAAATCCGATCTTCTTTGCTTAACTGTGCCTGATAGTTCTTGCGCTCCGCTTCCAGGGCTTCAGAGGCCATCTTGACGACATGGAACTTGTCGATCACCAGTTTGGCGTTGGGCAGATACTGAGCAAAGGAACGCTTGAAGGGGCGCCACATATCCGTACAGACCCATTCCACCTTGTCAGCATCCGGCAAATCCTTGAAGAAGGGCATCAGGTGCTCTTGAGTACGATGCTCCAACATATCAAAGACATTGTTGGTTGCCAGGTTGGTGATTACACAGCGATACCCGCCGGCCAGATTCACTTCGTCGATTCCCATGATGACAGGGGTTTCGTAACGAACGGTTTGGGAGAGTTCCTCAATGAGATCGTGAGCGATGTTCTTGACGGTGTTCACCGCCACACCGGTTTGCTCGGCTAAAGCATGGAAGGTGGTTCCCAGGCACTGTTGCCGAATAACATCGACCAGCCGTTTGGTGGCTCGGCGTTTGTCATCCAGAAAACTCAACTCCGGCATGGACATTTTGCCGCACGACTCACAGCGAAAGCGCGGGCGCTGAACTTCAAGGCGGACGGGCTCCATGTACAGCGGCGTGTCCATGAACTTGTTTTTGCGCGTGCCATGTTTGTGCATGGGGGTGTTACAGTCCCCACATAACGGCACTTCGACCGTTACCGACTCAGCAATTATCACAAGGCACTTACTTTCGTGGCGCATATCGACCGGCTTGATGCCTGGCAGATTCAGCAGATCAAGCATTGGCTTAATCCATATCCAGGTCGATGTCTTTGCCTTCGCGCAGCAAGTCATACACCATATCAACCAATGCAGTCATGCCCTGACGGTCTGACTTGAGCACCTGGGTTGCCAGCTTCTGATGACTGGACAAAGCACGAACAACCGCTTGCTGAACAGCACCGGGGAGGTTGCCTTTCATAGCTTGCTCACGGGTGTTGCTTTCCACCTGAGCCATGACGACATCGCTTTCACCGGTAATCGCTGAAATCTGATTCACGAAAGCCACCTGATCCTGGATCGGCGTCGCCTCACCAAACAGGCTGTTGAGCCTCTCGATAATCTCTTTGACGAATTTCGGCTTGTCGCCTGCCGCGCCACCACCGCCTGCACCTATCGGTTGCAGTACCGGGGTTTCGCCTTCGTCTTCCGCGTTATCTGTACGAGCATTGATGTCAAAGCCGGTGAGCACCAAGCCGGTCAAGTCCACCGTTTCCGGTGCTTCGTGTAATAGACGCTTTTGCAGCAGCTTGGCGAACGCGGCGAAGTTCTCCAGCTCCGGGTCGCCAAAATCAATCAGTTGGGCGATATAAGAGTAGGTACGACAAAAACGCCCCAAATCCGACTTAAAGCCAATCAGCGCCTTGATTTGCTCGGCGTACTCATCCTGATGGTGATCGGCAGACTTCATACCTGCCTCATCACCCTTAGCACGGGCCTTCTCAAAAGCCGCTTCCCAGGTCGCCATGCCATCACGCAGCATTTTCATCTTGTCGTTATACAAGGCCGTCGCTCCAGCAGTGGCGGCATACAGCGCCTTGTGCTGCGGCGATTTGGTATGGGTGATGTCCCGAATGGTCTTGAAGCGAGCTTCCTTGAACGCGGCCAAGTCCTTATCGTCGTATAGGCCGTGCTCGTCCAAGCGCTCCTTGATCTCGTAGACCACATTAAGGTCTTGCACTTCGTCGATGTGAGCACCCTTGTCATAGGTGGTAAAGGCCTGACGCACATTCTCTGGGTCGTTCACAAAGTCGATGATAAAGACCTCGTCCTTACCGGGGGCCGTCCGGTTGAGGCGGGCGAAGGTCTGCACAATCTCCACATGGTTGGCGATTTTCTTGTCTACATACATGGCGACCAGTTTGGGCTGGTCAAAGCCTGTCTGGAACTTGTCGGCCACCAACATCACCCGGTATTCAGGGCGGTCAAAGGCAAAGCGCAAATCCTGCCCTTGGACATCCGGGTTCATGCTCTGCTCGGTGAACTCCTCGCTCTCATCGACGATAAACACATCGTCCTTAAACTCACCGTCATCCTGATGCATCACCTGCTTGCCAGTCATCTTGCCGGAGAAGGCCACCAGTGAATGAATAAAGCTGTACTCAATGTGCTGCTCGATATAGCGGTCAAACGCCTTCTTGTAGCGAATGGCAGCAGCACGGGAGCTGGTGACCACCATCGCCTTGGCCTTGCCATCGAGCCGGTGCGCGACGTTCTTGGTGAAGTGCTCAACGATAAACTGCACCTTTTGGGTCACATTGGTGGGGTGCAATGACATCCACTGTGCCAGGGCGCGTTTGGCAGCCTTGCCGCTCACCCGCTTGCTGTCTTCAAGCTGCTTGGAAAGGTTGAAGGCCGTTTTGTAGGGCACATAGCCTTTCAGCACATCGAGAATGAATTTCTCCTCAATGGCCTGGCGCATGGTGTACAGGTGGAAGGCTTGCGGCGGGTTATCGTTCGAGGCCGGCTGGCTCGGGTCTGTTGGGCGACCGAACAGCATCAAAGTAGAGTGCTTGGGCGTACCGGTAAAGGCGAAATAGCTGATATTGTCCGGGCGGGCGCGAGACTTTTGCAGTTGCTCCAGCAGTTCATCCACCGTCATGGTGGACATCTTGCCTTGCCCACTCATCCCCAGCGCGGCTTGCAGTTTGGCGGCGGTAGAGCCGGTCTGCGAGTTATGTGCCTCATCAATGATCACCGCAAAGTTTTTCCCTTTCAGGGCTTTGTCAGTGATGATGGCTTCCATCGCGTAGGGGAAGGTCTGGATCGTGACTACCACAATCGGCGTGCCAGACAACAAGGCCTCCGAGAGCTGCTTGCTCTTGGACTTGGATGACTTCTGCCGGTCAATGGCGGCGATCACCCCAAACTGATGGTCAATCTGTTTCACCGCGTCCTGAAGCTGGCCGTCTAGCACATTACGGTCGGTTACAATGATCACGCTGTTAAATACCGAGTCGCCGTTATCTTCGCGCAGTTTCACCAAGTCATGGGCCGTCCAGGAAATGGTGCTGGTCTTGCCGGAACCGGCGCTGTGGTCACACAGGTAGGTCATGCCTGCGCCGTTTTCGCGGGCATCGGCCAGCATCTGGTTCACTGCCGTCCATTGGTGGAAACGCGGGAAAATCAGGGTTTCTTTCTTCGACCAGTTGCCCTGAATATCCACCACGTCCTTTTTCTCGACGTAGACAAAGCTATGGAAAATCCGCAGCCAGGCATCCGGCTGGCAGACCGCCTCCCAGAAGTAGGCTACCGGGTATTCCTGGGTACCATCGACCTTAATCTCACCTGGCGGGTTACCCGAATGTACCGTGCCGCTTTCGTCCTTGCGTCCCTTATTGAACGGCAGGAAAAAGGTGTTTTCTCCATCCAGCTTGGTCGCCATCATGATTTCTGAATCGGACATGGCGAAATGCACCACCGCCCCACGCTTGAAGGTCAGCAATGGCTCCCGGCGTTTGGTCTTAGCGTCATACGGCAGACGATCATTGCGGTACTGATCCATGGCCGCTTCGCAGGACTGGGTGAAGTCGGTCTTCAGTTCGACGGTTGCCACCGGCAGGCCGTTGATAAACAGCACCAGATCAATGGCAAATTCACGGGCCGGGTGATACTTCAGCTCCGGCACCACGCGCAGGATATTGGCCTGGTAGCGCTCAATGACTGCTGCATTGCGCTTGTCTTCCGGTGCGGCCTCGGTCATCTCGATCAGGCCGCAACCGGCAATAGAAAAGCCCTGGCGCAACACCTGAACGGTGCCTTGTTTCTCCAATGCTTTATCCAAGCGTTCCATCAGCACTTCAAGGGTTTTGGCCCCGTTGAGCCGTTCCAGCTTGTCCCATTTTTCCTGCTGACCGCTGGTTTTGATCCAGCTTTCCAAGTCTTCGGGGTACACCGCCCGCTCGGTGTCGTAGAACTTGGGATCGCCCAGCTTCCAGCCCTGTTCTACCAACCGGTCGATGATGTATTGCTGGAAGTGTTTTTCCTGATGTGCTGCTGACTGCATTTATTGTTTTCCTCGCAAATCAATCTGGCCGGTGACAGCGGCGGTGATAAAGGCGGCGCGGCGTTCTTTGAGCAGGGTAATACTTTGTTCAGCCTTGCTAATCAGAGCATTAATGCGGGCGGTTTCGCAGTCGAGGGTGGCTAGAATGGCATCTTGCTCCTTCAGGTCTGGAAGAGGTAGACGAGTGTTCGCTACATATTCATGCTCTAAGCTTTCAACAGTAGCTCCTTCTTTTGCCCATATCCCAAGCAACGAGCGGTTAAGGCCCTGTACCCACCGAAGTATAAACCGGGGTCTAACCCTAGTTTCATCAAGGCTCAATGCTTTCATGTCCTGATTTAAGCTAACAGGAACATTATTGATCCCAACCGGTATCGTGTGGCGAAGAATACCTGATCGAGCAACCAGCAACACCGCTCCCGAGTCAATCAGTTTCGTGGCACTATTTTCCAGTCCTTTGGTAGTTATATGATCTATAGAATCGGTAATCACCTCATGTTTCATATCCTTTGGAGAGACCCAAGGGATGCAACCGTTCCAATAGTCTGGATTTTCTTTTGATGGCGTACCACCACCAGAGAATGCAGCAACATACTTCAGTTTTGTCGCCTCCCAATGCTCCGGCACCTGCCCAATCCACTCAACGCCGGAATCCTTCATCTTCGCGTTGGGGTCTAGGCCCTTGGTGACAGCATGGGTAATCAGCGCCTGGCGCTTTTCCTTCAGTAGCTCGATAAAGCGGGTTTTCTTCTCGACAAGCGAATCAATACGGGCGGTTTCGCGGTCGAGGGTAGTTAGTATTTGCGCTTGCTCAGGCTGAGCTGGGTATACAGCTTCAATTGAACCGATATGCCCCCAATCTGCACGAGGCATTTTAGCTCCCTCGCATCCTGACTCTATTTGATGCGTTACATCAGGAGTTAAAAGCCATTCTTGCAGCCATCTGGGTTCTGTTTTTTCAGCCCTTAGAACCAAAAATTCTGTTGAGCAGCACCCTGCCATCTCTGCAATAATGGCTTTTCGCAAATATGGACGCAGCTTACCGTACAGGACATCCCCTTCATAAAAGATGCCTACAGTTGAATATTCTGATTGACGAGAGCTTCCATTCGTTGGCTTGTACTGCCCTGATCCTGCTTCTACATCCTCAAGTCCGATATAAATGGTATCAGTAGATACATCATTTCGTCGTTCATTGCGCAATGACGCCAGTCGCTTGACTCTCGCCACCTTCCAATGCTCCGGCACCTGCCCAATCCACTCAACGCCGGAATCCTTATACGCAGGATACGCTCTGTACTGGCTCATTCGCTGGCCACCTCCGCCAGTAGTGCAGCAATCTCGGCTTCCACTTGCTTCAGGTCTTCATCAATATCATGCAGCTTACGCGGCGGCTGGTACTGGTAGAAGAAGCGGTTGAAGTTGATTTCATAACCCACGCGCCCAAGCCGTTTGTCTTTATCGTCGATAAAGTTTTCGTCGATATAAGCATCAGGGACATGGGGTAGCACTTCGTGGGCAAAGTAGTCGTCTATGTCCTCTAGATAGGGGACGTTCTCGTAATCAGTTAAATCTGTGTCTGGCACCAGCTCGCCGTTGGAATCTGTGACCGGCTCTGCTTCCGGGTCTTTGTGGCTAAAGGCATTGATTAGCGCAGTGATAAAGGTTTTGTTGGACTTGACCTTAAGTTTCTTGGCCTCCTCGGACTTGATAGCGTCCCTGGCAAAGGTTTCTGCCCAGCTATAACTCTGCGTTTGCCCAATCAGCGGCTTGAGGGCGTCGCGCCAGAATGCCTGATGCGCGTCGGAGAGCTTCCCCCAGGCGGCTTCGGCTTCCAGCCGCTCGATGCCCACCTCATCCAGTTCCAAGGTCATGCGCAGCGGGCGCAATACCTTGATACGGCGGTAGCCAAAGGTACGGTAGTCCAGCATCTGGGAAAACGCTCCGGTTTCCCCTGCGGCATAGATGTCCAAAATCTGGCGACGCTGATCATCGCTCACAATACGGCGCTTGTTGCCCTCGTTGCGGATCGAAGTCCACAGGTCGGTGGCGTTGATCAACTGCACCTTGCCTTTGCGCTCCTGCGGCTTCTTGTTGGACAGGAGCCACAGGTAGGTGGCGATATTGGTGCGGAAGAACAGATCCGTTGGCAGGGCAACAATGGCTTCAATCAGGTCGTTTTCCAGCAACCAGCGGCGGATTTCCGATTCGCCAGACCCGGCACCACCGTTAAACAGCGGCGAACCCGACAGCACGATAGCGGCACGGCCACCGCCGTTGTTCGGCAGTTCCAGCTTGCTCGCCAAGTGCATCAAAAACAGCATGGAGCCATCGCTAATTTTCGGCAGACCTGGCCCAAACCGGCCCAGCTCACCTTTTTTATGTTCCGCTTCGACGGCGGTTTTGTCCTTCTCCCATTTTTTGCCAAAAGGTGGATTGGACAGACAGTAGTGGAAACGCTCACCGGCAAACTGGTCGTTGGACAGCGTGCTGCCCTGACGGATGTTCTTCGACAGATCTCGGCCAGGGTCCGACTCCAAACGGCGGATCAGCATACCGGCCACACAAACCGCATGGGTTTCCGGCTCCAACTCCTGCCCGTGCGGCACCAGCACTGGCGGGATCTTGTCGCGGTTACCGTAGTCACCCACATGGTTCATGGCATCGGTGAGGAAGCCACCCGTGCCACAGGTCGGGTCATACAGAGTACGAATCAAACCTGGGCTGGCCTCAAACAGGGCATCATCCGGGTCAAGCAGCAATGCGGTCGCCAGGTGAACGATGTCACGCGGCGTCATGAAGTCCTCGGCTCCTTCATTGACCTCAGCACCAAAGCGGCGGATCAGGTGTTCGTAGATGTTACTCATCACCCGATCCGGCACCACGTCCGGGTGCAGGTCGATCTTGGCGAAGTTTTGGCAAATCTTGTACAGCAAGCCCGCTTTCTCCAGTCGGATCACCGTATTGCCAAACTCGAACTCCTCGAAGATAGCGCGGGCGTTATCCGAAAACAGGGCGATGTAGTCTTCCAGATTGCGGCGCGTCTTGGTGCTACCTAGGGTTTCAAGGGAGTATTCAGAGGTGTTGTAGAAGGGGTATTCAGCGGTTGAGCGCAGAATGGTATCCAGCTCAACATCGGCATCCTTGAAAGCGTCATGCGCTTCTCTCACCGCCTCGCGGGTCGGCTCCAGCGCACACTCTAGGCGGCGCAGCAAGGTAAACGGCAAAATGATCTTGCCAAAGTCCGTATGCTTGAAGTCCCCCCACAGGTCTTCCGCGTTCTTCCAAATAAAGTCAGCCTGTGAAGCTGCTGATCCCGTAAATTCGTTCATTCTGGACTCCAACCACATTTTGCACAAAACAGTACAATTCCAAGTGAATGATTGTCAACCAGCTTTTGCACAAAAGGGGATGGATTTCAATTCTTGGCTAAATCTGCAATCCTACCTCAGAATGCAAATAGCCTTTATTTCTTTGGGGTTGTGATAGTTATCCTTCCTACTGGGGTTATCTTTCTTTGGTTGACATTGAAAAATCTAGTCAAAATGAGAGCCCCGAGATACGAAAAAAAGCACTACAAGTATTTCTCTGCAAGAAATAGATTTGAAGTGTGTGTTGCAGGTGTTTTTTCTGTGGCTTTTTCTGTTTGGTATCTGTTTTTTGCCAAAGGGGGAAATCTGTTTCTTTATCCGTCAGAGGTAATGAGATTTTTTTCAGGCGGATGATAGTGTGGATCAGGCTCTGGCGTTGGCCCAGCCGCCGCCAGCGGCCAAGTGTTTGGAAGGCGAGCCATCATAGAGTCAGTAGAGAGAGATACTTTTGGAAATCAATAGTATTATGATTGGTACAAATGAGTTGTAGCTCCATATTTTAAAGGGGGATTTCAGAGAAATGAAGAATAAGAAGGTAATAACTTTGATAATGGCCGCAGCCGCATCATGCTCGTCAGTCTATGCCGCGACATTACCGACCAGTGAGGTAGACGCATACATACTTGCGATGAACACCATGTCACCTATCACTGCAAAGTACACCATCCAGTACAAGCAAGCGGTTGAGCAGAAATGCAATACAGCTCTGAGCGTTGAGCAGCTCAACTCAAAGGCATTCACCAATGTTGTCCAGGCAATGGTGAGTAGTGAGACCGTCGATAGAATGGGGCTTGATGCTGCTGGTGGATCACTCCAGGATACCCTGTCTGTGATCGGCAAGAACGTCACATGCAGTGACCTGAACGCGCCATTTAAAGCACTCTTGGATGATAAGGACTTCACCAGAAAGCATCAGCACCTATCGAAGGTGCTGCATACTTGGAATGAAGTTGTTTCTCAAAGCAAACCCTGAGTAACAAAAAGGAGCCTAACTGGCTCCTTTTTTAATGGGGATGATGTTACGTTCGTGGACGTTATTTTCACTCGGGATATGTAACGTTGAAAAAGGCGTACCGACAAGAGAGTGGTCACATAGCTCTCCATAATAGATGAGCGACAAAATCTCTTGCTCGTTGATTTTTCCCACCTTAAAAAGGTAATTGATTATTGCTGTATCCAGTAGGTCGTGACACCCATTAAGCAGATCCACGATATTGGCCGCAGCTTCATTTTCCTCTCCGTCATCTCGACCGGCTAATACTGATTCAACCCAAGCCTCAAGGCTCGGATGTCCCTCAGCGAGCTCTATTTGACGGCACTCGTTCTCGATCAACCCTGTGATTGCTTCGTTGAGCGTTCCGCCATAAGTCGGCATGTTGAGAACAACTCCAAATCCGGGGATTTCTTTTTGGATTGGCTTCGCATCCTTGGGAGCTGATTTCAGCCACAGGAAAAACCAGATCCCAGAGCTTATGTCTTCCGGCTTGACCTGGTTGGCCGCAAGGAATTTGGAAACCTCGTTACAGATGATGCCATCTGGCGCTGCCATCTCGTAAATACCCGCCATCAGATCTTCAAGGCTCTTATACATATTATCTCTCGCACCTGTACATGATGTTTTCACTATCGTTGTTAAGCGTTTTTTCAGCAAGTATGTTCCAGCGAGACATCTTATACCATTCCATCCAAATCTGTAAAATTACCGTATTACCGTAATTATGATAATTACGGTAAATAAATTTGAGTTCCTCTTGCTGTTGTTCTACTTATTAAAATGTATCTTTGAAAAAGTAGAGTTTTTGGAATAGGATAGGTGGTGCTGAATGCCCACTTTTTACAAGGAGCGCGACCAGTGATTTTTGATGTAAGAGCGACCTTTGAAGTGGCACTCCAGACGGACACCCACCTGGTACTTATCGATCTGGATCAGGGAGCATCAGTTACGAACGATGCTGATGCAGTGATCGCCTGGTTGGCCGCAAACCTCGAAGGTGGAATTGGAAAACGTAAGGTGTACTACCGGGACACCGATGGACGCTTTGATGAGCTCAAGGTTAATGCCGGTGCTTTTGCCGGATTTGCACCTTGTAGCGAAGGCCAGCAGACCACCTTGGCTGGGATGCTCGGCCAGTAACTTTGTGTGGAGAACTCGATGTTAAACAAAAACAAATTTGAGAAAGTTTTAAAGAGAATCCTCGATAAGAACTTTGAGCGCTGCTCTATTTGCAGGAAACCATTCCCTGGACCGTGCCATACTTTTGCTGGTTTGGATTCGGACAATAAAGTTCAGAACGTAGGTTCTTGCTGTCGGACCAGTATTGTGGACTTGCGGCATGGAGGTGTGTATACGACCGCTCCTGTAGATACTCAAGAGGGGCAAAGTCAGGCGCGTGAGCTACTCGCAACACATCCTTGTAAGGGGATGATGGGACATGCTTAGCAAAAAAGTCTTTTTCATTAGTCAAGCGGAGGCCGAAAGACTGGAGCCGGTTCCCGGTGCGGCCATGATCTCCATAACTGACCCAGACAAGTCCCCTGCCGCTCTCGGACAGTGGGGGCAGTTGTACCGCGATAGCTTCTATGACGGCGGCTATTCTGAGAACACCATCCACACGATGAAGGCAGCGTTCCGGATGAATTACGCCTCTTACATTGACTCATCCCAGGCTGAAAAGCTGTCCACCTTCCTGGATGGATTGGTTGGTAGCGGTATCGATCAGATCTTCGTTCATTGCTATTACGGAGAATCCAGAAGTGGCGCGGTAGCGCTGTACCTCCAGAACAAACATGGATTCACTCCGAATAAGCCGATCACCAAGCCCAACCGAACAGTTTACGAATTGCTGTGCAATCCAACCAAGTTTGAACCACTGATGCAAAGCTACGAAACGCAACATATGGAGGAGGAACTACCTCTTCACCTCAAAATATGGGATTTTCTTCTCGTTGCGGTCGGGCTTAGGAGGTAACTTTGCACGACACAAACAATGACAAGGAAGAGCTAGTTTCACATGCGAAAGTAAATGTTCCGGCAGAACAAAGCATTCGCGGTGAACTGTTGCCGTCATCGAGCTCGCTCCGGAACATCCAGGACAACCCCGCCGTCGCCTATCTGGTGAGCCTCGGGTCAAAGCGAAGCAGGCAGACCATGAGCTCATTCCTCAACATTGTCGCCAAGATGATCGGGTTTCAGAACCTTCGTGACTGTGCATGGAGCTCAATGAGGCGGCACCACATATTGGCGGTGCTGGAAATGCTGGGGGATGCAGGGAAGGCTCCGGCAACGATCAACACCTACCTGTCAGCGCTCAAAGGGGTGGCTCTTGAAGCCTGGACGATGAAGCAAATTGATACGGATAGCTTCCAGCACATTAAGCAAGTCCGTTCAGTACGTGGATCTCGACTTCCTAAAGGGCGGGCACTTGAACGCCATGAGATTCGCAGCCTCTTTTTCACATGTGAAAGTGATTCAAGCGCCAAAGGGCTTCGGGATGCGGCCATTCTCGGGGTGCTCCTCGGGTGTGGCTTGCGCCGCTCGGAAATCGTTGCGCTGGACATGGGAAGCATGATCTACAAGGACCGCGCTCTCAAGGTTCTTGGCAAGGGCAACAAAGAGAGAATGGCGTATGTGCCTGGTGGCGCATGGAAAAGACTGGATAAGTGGGTTGAAGAGGTTCGAGGAACGCATGAAGGGCCTTTATTCCCGAGGATCAGGCGGTTTGATGATGTGACTGGAGAGCGGATGTCGGATCAGGCCATCTACCACATCTTGGAGACCAGAAGAGTTGAAGCCGGTCTGGAGATGTTTGCGCCCCATGACCTGCGACGCACCTTTGCCTCCTCGATGCTGGATAACGGTGAGGATATTGTGACCGTGAAGGACGCAATGGGCCACTCAAGCATTGCAACTACCCAGAAATATGACAGACGCGGCGATGAGCGTTTGAAGAGAGCGAGCCAACGCCTCGATATAGCGGATTAACAGCATGAATGATGAAGAACTCGAACTTGCCAGAGCCGAAGCCATGAAAGCCGATAGGTGCTTTTCAAAAGGACGGCTCAGGGACGAATTTCGGATGAAGCCTAAGCCAGGAGTAGAGCCAGTTTCGTTCTACAAAAACGGGTATGGTGGCCAATTTGGAGTGTACCGGATAGCAGATTGCCAACCAATGCGGAGAAGGGGTTGTTCACCGGCATCACAAAAGCAAATAAGGGCGCAATCCATCCTTTCGGTCAAGGCAAGAATGCGTAGCAACCTGGCAAAGGCCTCTGTCATGGCACAAAGGTGGGTCGCTCTGGAACCTCTGGTTCTCGATACCGAGACGACCGGACTTGGTGAAAGAGACCAGGTGATCGAGCTGGCTGTTACTGACATCAGAGGCGCGGTTCTCCTCTGCACCAGATTACGGCCAACCGTGGAAATAGACCCTCAGGCAATGGGTGTTCATGGCATCACCGAGACTGAGCTGTCGAATGAGCCTACGTGGACTCAAGTTGCGCCAGCTCTCGCCCGGCTTTTGTCGGGCCGTCATCTGGTGATATTTAACTCCAGTTTCGACAGTAGGATGTTGAGGCAAACAGCCAGTGCATTTGGAGACCAACTCTCTTGGTGGCAAGAGCAGAACTGTCTGTGCGCGATGAAGCTGGCGGCTGATGCCTTTGGCTCAACCAACCGGCACGGCACAATCTCACTTGCGGATGCCACCTGCGAGGCAGGTGTGAGCTGGAAAGGTCGAGCCCATTCAGCAGCGACCGACGCTATTGCCACCGCCGACTTGGTGACAGAGATAGCCAAAGTCCAACGTGACCTCGTGGTCCAGCTCCAGGAGCTTCAAAGCAAAGGTAATTTGGAATGACAGAACAATCCTACGGCGAAAGTCTCAAATTTTTCTCAGACTGGCAGAAGGACCCCGCGAAACGCACCGGCCTGAATGTGCAACACACGCTAACCAGAGGTGAATATCCTACGGTCAGCATCGAGATTGCGCCGATCAGGGCATCGGGGTCCAGCCCAGACTGGAAAAGCAAGATCACGGTGCAGCTCACTCGCGGCGAACTGACGGCGTTTTGCAGCGTTCTCTTTGGTTTGCGTAGCAAGGCTGAGGGTTCCTATCACGGCGACGCGAAGAATAAGAGCTTTGCGGTTTACAACAACGGCAAGGCCGGTGTTGCGATCATCCTTAGTGAGCGAGGAAACCAGCTCCAGAATTTCATCAATGATGACGACCGAATGGAGCTCGCAGTCTTCGCAGTTCGCCAGCTTTCCAACGCATGGAAAGTTACCCCTTCTGATGCCATCGCGCTGCTACGCCAATCAGCGTGGATGGACCGAAATTTGTCCTAATCGAGCAAATCTAGGCACTCTAAAAGTCGTCCTATAACCACAAAGTTAGACCATCATGCAAAGTGGGGTATAGAGGGTGCCAGCCCCACCCCAGCAGTCCCCCTCAGCCACATTTCTGGCTTGCCCCGCGCTTTTCTTCTTTCTCTCTTTTTCTCTCTTTTTCTCTCTCTTTCTCAATCTAATCTCACACACGAAGGTCAAACAGGGCACCCGCCGACGCGAAGCGGAGGCGTATTCTTGCCCCTCCCCCTCGTTGCATGATGGTCTAAATCTGTCTACTATGTAACCAATGAACTGTTAGAACAAACCCACACATAGGCGGCAGCATGGCTAAAAACTTCATATCAGAACAATTCTCGGCCATGTGCCGCGACTTAACGAACCTGTCCTCTCTTATCAAACGACTACCGCCACGGTACGCAAAAGTTGCGGCCATCCCTCCTACCGGAAAAGGAATGGAGAACGAGCCCGTCAACAAGATTGTCGTAACTGAACAAACTGGGCGCGAAGCTCTTGAGCTGGCAGCGCACAGCTACAGAGATCTTCACATCAACCCAGACTATTCGCAGAAGTCTGCCAGGCGCACCGTGGGGGTACTCTGGTTCTCCCCTTCCAGGATTGGTGTAGCTGACGAAATTGCGGCGACGGTTGAACGCATCAACGCGGCCAAAGCTGGTATCGAGGAGTTCATTATCTCGACGTACCCCACCAGGCAAGAGAGGTTTGAAGCACTTCGAGCGGACTGCCCTGGTGTCATGACTCTCCACCTTTACAGACAAATTCGGTGCTATACCAATGGCGACATCGACTCTATCCGCTTCACCTGGCAACGGAAGGACTCCTTGAAGAAGCCCGTAAAAGAGGAGCTTTTGCAACGCATCAGAGAGGAGCTGGAGCGATCTGGGCCAGACTATCAACTTCCCCTGGAGCAGCTTATCCAGAAGATCGCCAGCACCCCGGAGCCTTATCTCCGGGAGCGAAGGGAAGTAAAGGTTCAACCGGTGGCAAACGTCATGGCCGCAGGGGTACTCAAAACCGTTACCGCGCCAATGCCCCTGATCGTGCTCCAGGATAAGGATGTTCAGCTCAAATTGCTTCGTAACTTTGACGCCTCAGAACAACGCAAAACTCGATCTGATAAAGCGGCATCGGAAATCCTTGGCACCTTCGGTGGAGTCACTATCGAATCCTTCCCTGGATGAATCAGCGTGACCGCGTAACAAGGCTTTTCCGCAGCCGGAAGGGCTTTGTCCCACACAAACAATTCCAATCGACAGCAGCATGATATATAATTATGATAATTACCGTATTATCGTAATTATCGTAAACATTACAAATTAAAAGGAACGTTCTCATGGCAAGAAAATTGGTTGAGTTTGACGATGTAGCGGCTGCGGCCCAAAAGCTCAAGGACGCCGGTAAACGCCCAACGGTCATCGCTATCAGAGACATCATTGGCAAGGGGAGCTTTACCACCATTTCAACGTATCTCAAACAGTGGTCAGAGGAACACTCCCTCGATGAAGAGCTGGTAGAGGTAGTCCTTCCAGAATCGGTTATGAGCGATGCTGAGCTCTTCCTACAGAAGATCTATACGGTAGCCAAAGCAAGCGCCGATGAACAGCTTGAGCGCGAGCGTGAACTGCTACGACAGAAAGAAATTGAGTACCAGGAAGATATGCAGCAAGCCGTGGACATGGCAAATGATGCCACCGAACGGGCTGAGCTACTGGAGGAACAACTTGAAGCTCTCACCAACAAAAAATCAGAGCTCGATGCGGCCCTTGGTAAGGCAGAAAACTCGCTATCCCTCAAGTCTGCGGAGCTAGAACGCTCACTGGCTGACATTGATAAGCTGGAAAAGCGGATCGTTGAGTTGGAGGGCAAGCTGGAGGCGAAAGCCGCAGATCTGACCCGAGCACAGGATCACCTGGAGCAAGCTAAAAGCGAAAATCGCTCTTTGAGCCAAAAATTGGCAACTACAGAGGGTGAGTTGGAGGAGCAAAAAGGCAAGAGTATAGAGCAGACAGAAAAGCTCCGGGCCGCTCAGGAACAAAAAACATCGTTGAAAGAGCAGCTCGAAAATGTACAGGCCAAACTGGCCCAATCACAGGACTCCCTTGCCACAGCCAAAGCTCATGGCGAATCCGCTGAACGAGAGTGCCAGCGCCTATCTGGAGAGGTAGAAAAGCTGGACGCCAAATTATCCAGCGCCGAAGCAGAAGCTCGCGCTCTTGTTCAAGACAAAGGCATGATGGCTGGTCAGTTGCAGGAAAAAGACCAGCAGGCCAAGAGCCTCGAACAAAGACTCAATGATGCACTGACCAAAATTTCTGGGTTGGAGCAAGAGCTCGCTAAAGCTGGTAAGGGAGGGAAAAAGAAAGAGGAAAACTGATGGCGCGAAAGGCTAAATATTCAGAAGAGTGGCGACACAGAGCTGCGGCTCTTCAAACCAAGATTGAGGAGGCTATGACACTAGCCACCTCATCTATTGGCGACTATCGCTGGTTACACCGTCTCCATAGTTGGGTTACGGAGGTGGCTCAAGGTAAAGCCCCAGACTGGTGGACAGATCTGGATTG
Organism: Citrobacter sp. 21OH12SH02A-Citro; assembly: GCF_027919895.1. Taxonomy (NCBI): domain Bacteria; kingdom Pseudomonadati; phylum Pseudomonadota; class Gammaproteobacteria; order Enterobacterales; family Enterobacteriaceae; genus Citrobacter; species Citrobacter sp. 21OH12SH02A-Citro. The sequence continues at coordinate 43,894 of NZ_CP114802.1, read as the reverse complement.
TGAAGTATCCCTCCCCCGAGAAGAAAAGCGGATCAGTACGTTCCTCTCGACACAAAAGAAGCGCATCACTCTCCAGATGTGTTTGTCGTAGGGGGCCTCATGAAACAACTTCCTCCTGACACACCAGAACAATCACTGATCACTCAGTACAAAGGGCCTCGCCTTGTCGTTAAGGCCTACGCTGGAACGGGTAAAACCACGACACTGGTGAAGTACGCCCACAACAACCTCGATTCACGTATCCTCTACTTGGCATACAACAGGGCTATCCGCGACGAGGCAAGAGAAAAGTTTCCTGCAAACGTAGACTGCAAAACGTCCCACCAGCTTGCCTACGCCACTATAGGAAGGGGCTACCAGCACAAACTCTCCGGCAACCTAAGGCTCACCGATATTGCCCAAGCGGTGAATACCAAGAACTGGACGTTTGCCAAAGATATTCTCGATACGCTCAACGCCTTTATGTGTAGTGCAGACATGCGGATTCTTTATACGCATTTTGCTCGCGCCGATACGGGTAAAGTGCTTACGTCCAAACAGGAGAGATACCAAATCCAGGTGGTCGAAGGTGCTGAGCTCATATGGAAACGGATGACAAACGTTCAAGATCCGTTCCCGACCGTACACGATTGCTACCTCAAACAGTATCAGCTCGGGATGCCGAATCTGTCTCGCCGGTACACCACCATTCTTTTTGATGAAGCACAAGACGCTAACCCCGTAACAAGTAGCATCGTCCTACAGCAGAACTGCAAGGTAATCCTGGTTGGAGATCGCCACCAGCAGATCTATAGGTTCAGAGGCGCAAACAACGCCCTTGATAGCAAAGAGCTCATGAACGCCGACCAACTCTATCTCACTCATAGCTTCCGCTTTGGCCCCAACGTTTCGCTGGTGGCAAACGCCCTTCTTGAACTCAAAGGTGAAACACGACCTGTTGTTGGCCGGGGACCAGCAGATCAGGTACTCATGTTTTTACCAGGTGACGTGGGCCACCGCGCAATACTTCACCGAACCGTCATGGGGGTTATAGAGACGGCGCTCTCTGCGACCGAATCCGGAGCGCAGGTATTCTGGGTCGGTGGAATCGACGCTTACCAGATCAATGAGCTCCAGGATTTGTACTGGTTTTCGATGGCAGAGCCAGACCGGGTAAAGAATAAGAAACTGCTTGATGAGTATGAAGACTACTTCGAGTATCAAGAAGTAGCGAAGGCGACCAAAGACCCTGAGATGATGAGGGCTGTCAAGATCATCAACAGCTACGATGAAATCCCTGAACGACTCACCACTCTACGACGCAATACAGTCAAAGAAGAGTTTGGGGCTGACATTACGGTCTCAACAGCTCATCGGTGCAAAGGGTTGGAGTGGGACTTTGTTCAGCTCTATGACGACTTTCCGGATGTCCTGGACCCAGAGCTCGACCCAATGGCCCGTGACGATGAAATAAACCTGCTCTACGTTGCATCCACCAGAGCGATGCGAATCCTTGCGTTGAACAGCGCTGTCGAGATGGTTATCCGCTACATCACCCAAAAACGCATGGTCGAGAAGCAGATGAAGATGGCCGCAGAAGCGACAGAAGTTGAAGAGGACACGACCAAATAGTTTGGTCAATTCTTTCACATGTGAAAGTTGACAAATAAAACGCTCTAAGCGCCCTAAATGGGCGCTTACACCTGCCTAATTTCACGCCTCCCACCTCTACCATATCGAGCATGGGAAAATACGTGCGTGAGACTATGAAAAAATCACCTTTGAATTTACTGCTCCTTGCAGCGCTCACGCTGGGGGCATCACACCAGGCTTGGGCTCAAGATGGCACAAGACCTGGTTTTTATGAGCGAAAGGAAGAGGGTTGGTTCTGGTACAAGGAAGAGCCCAAAGAACCAGAGAAAAAACCCGAAAAGCCCAAACCAAAGCCTGTGGCAGAAGCGAAGCCTACACAGCCTAAGCCTGCTGCTCCGCTTCCGAGCGGCCCAGAAATGTTCTCAGCGGAATGGTTCCGGGAAAACTTACCCAAGTACAAAGACCTTGCTTGGAACAATCCTACCGTTGAAAACGTCAGGACGTTTCTCTACTTGCAACGATTTGCGATAGATCGCTCTGAACAATTTTCCGATGCTACAGAGCTGGCGGTCGTAGGTGATCCTTTCTTGGATGAAATTACTCGACGTCCTGCTGCCACGTTTGCCTCACAACAAGTTGATCGTGACGCTGGTAACGCCAAAAACATGCTACTCAAAAGCGTAGCCGAACGCGTAGGGATATTCTTCTTCTACAAGTCCGACGATGACTACAGTGACTTGCAAGCACCGCTCATCAAGATGTTGGAACAAGGAGAAGGATTCTCGATCATTCCTGTATCTATGGACGGCAAACCACTCCCCAGTGGGCTTTTCCCCCATTACAAAACCGATGAAGGCCATGCCAAACAACTTGGTATCGTAACTTTCCCTGCTGTTTACCTCGCATCTCCAGACGGTCAGTTCGCTCCTATAGGACAAGGGCCAATGTCTCTTCCTGAGCTGAATCACAGGATTTTGGTCGCAGCAAAACGCAATGGTTGGGTCACAGACGAAGAGTTTAACCGTACACGTCCGGTACTCAACCTGGAAAACAACATAGCCGAACGCTTGGCCTCACCAGAGCTGGGCTCTGACCTCAAACAGCTATCTCAAGCGAGCGGTGATAAAGACAACTTTGTGCCACCGGAACAACTCATGAAGTACATCCGGGACAAATTACAGGAGAACTAAGATGGTCACGCACAAGACATTAAAAAGGAGCCTGCTTGCCCTGAGTGTGGCGGCCAGTCTCGTCATGGCACCGACAGGGGCGATAGCCGCTAACGGCCTCCAATCACAGATGGACAAACTCTTCAATGAAATGAGCAACACAACACCACCTGGGGTTTATGAAAGCCAACGACGTGGCGTTTTAGCTGGTGGCCGGTTCACTGCAAAGACACGAATCTTCGACGAGAACCTGGTGAGCTTTGCCCCTCCATCATGGAAAGCTGGTTGCGGTGGTGTAGATCTGTTCGGCGGTTCGCTTTCCTTCATTAACGCGGATCAAATTGTCCAACTCCTTCGGGCTGTAGCAGCCAACGCCAAGGGCTATGCCTTCCAGCTTGCGCTCGATAACGTTTTCCCGGACGGAGCGAAGTGGATAGAGAACTTCCAGAAGAAAGTGCAAGCGCTCAACCAACATCTGGGCAACTCCTGCCAGCTCGCTCAAGGTTTCGTGAACGACCTAACCAGCGGCATGGACCTTAAACACAAAACTGATGCTTCTATAACCGCGACAACTTCCGGCCTGTATGAAGACTTCTTCGGGTCCAAGCAGGAAACCAGCGGCAAGAGTCCTCTGGAAGAACTGAAAGCCAACAAACCTGACGAATACAACAAGATGATTGGCAACATCGTCTGGAAGCAACTCAAGAGCAACAACGCCAACACCTGGTTCCAGTACGGGGATAACACCCTTCTTGAAGCGATCATGTCTTTAACCGGCACAGTCATCATTGGTGATCTGGTAAACGACCCGAACTCAACCGGCACTGGTGCGAAAACAACCCCTCTGACGACCCTACCAGGTAACAAGATCACCTTGTCAGACCTGATTTCAGGCGGTTCTGTTGAGATCTATTCCTGTGATTCTGATACGACCAACTGCCTGAGTGCTGGCTCCAGCAATAAAACTGTCGTGCTCAAAGGTATCAAGAACCAGATCACCGATATGCTGTTAGGAACAAGCTCTACACCTGGTGTGATCTACAAATACGCAACGAACTCTGGAACCTTAACCGACCCAGAAAAGGCCTTTGTTTCTAACCTCCCCGGAGGGATTGGCACCATTGTTCGTAACTTGTCTGTCCTTTCACAGGACGGCGCTAACCTGTTCGCAACAGAGTCATCAGGAGCGATAGCCCTGACCATGATGTATAGCTTCTCGGAAGAGTTCTTCCGCGCAGCTCGCATTGCGATGGCTAACAGCAAATCACCCTACAAGAAAGAGGCACTAGAGCTTCTCGCGCAATCGCAACAGCAAATCCGTGCTGAATACACAATCCTGTCCTCTCAATACGGCGATCTGGCAAGCCAAATTGAGAAATACAACAACCTACTGGACAACATCCGCAAGCAAAAATACATGCTGGCAACTTTGTCCAATCCTCCTAGCACGAACTAAGGAGCTATTGGAATGGGATCTTTTTCAATCCACTCTATCGGTGACTCTGCTTTTCTGGAGCAAATCCTGATTGCAGTATCAATGATCACCGGCACCGGGGATTTCGAGAAGATGGTCAGTATTGGCCTGCTTCTTGGGGTCTTGATGATCTGTATTCAGTCCGTCTTTCAGGGCGCAAAGCAAATCAACCTCCAGCAAGTGCTGGTAGGTTGGATTCTATATACCTGTTTCTTCGGCCCAACCACAACTGTGACTATCGAGGACGCTTATACAGGGCAGGTTCGAGTCGTCGCCAATGTCCCTATTGGGGTAGGCTTTGCTGGAGGTGTCATATCCAACGTGGGATACACCATCACCAATTTGTTTGAAACTGGATATGGGGTAATCGTACCCAATGTCACGGAAAGCCACTTTTCCGAAACACTGAAACTGTTGAATGACGTCAGACGGCGAGCCTATGACACAGGAGTTTTTACTGCGCTTAACTCAGCAAATGGAGGCGGCTATGTTGACGTGAGGCGTTCCTGGAACAATTACATTCGGGAATGCACGTTAACCAAAGTCGATCTCAACCTAATGTCCCTTGATGAGTTGATGAACCGTTCAACTGACTCAGCTTTGCGATTCAACTCACAGCTCTACGGAACTAGGTTGTATTTGTCTACAGCAAACCCTGACGGCGCTGACTACACATGTACTGACGGATGGGTGGCTATTAGCACTGCAACCGCCAACCTAAGCAGCCCGGTTGTTGTTGATGCTCTTAACAGCCTACTGGGTATTGACACGTCAACTGGAGACAACGCTCTAACGAAGCTGACCGATTCGCTTCAAGCGATGGGTGCCACAACTACGTCATCAATCGACTATCTGAAAGCCGCCGTTCTGGAGCCCCTCTATTATGAAGCCGCAGCAGGACGTTATCAGGACCTCCAGGATTATGGCTCTGCATTGATGGTCAACCAGGCTATTCAGCAACGGAACACACAGTGGGCCGCAGAGCAGTCGATGTTCATGACCGTCGTCCGACCAATGCTGACGTTCTTTGAAGGCTTTATTTATGCTATAACCCCGATCATTGCTTTTATTATCGTGATGGGCAGCTTCGGCCTCCAGTTAGCCGGGAAATATGTACAAACCATCCTCTGGATTCAGCTATGGATGCCAGTCCTCTCAATTATAAACCTGTTTGTTCATACCGCCGCGTCAAATGAGATGTCTAGCCTCAGTGCTGGTGGTCTCAACTCCATGTACGCTCTTTCCTCAACTGGAGATGTTCTGCAACACTGGATTGCAACCGGCGGCATGTTGGCTGCGGCCACTCCGGTGATTTCCCTGTTTATCGTCACAGGTAGCACCTACGCCTTCACCAGCTTGGCATCGAGAATAAGTGGTTCTGACCACGTTGACGAAAAGATGCAAACGCCAGATCTACTCAAGCAAGGTCCGGTTATGCAAAGTCAGCCAGCGTACAATCACAACCAGTTCAGTGGTGCGATTGCAAACGGCGCAGAAAGCATGATCAGTACCTTCTCGCTTGGCTCCACCTTGGCATCAGGCGTGAGCTCCGCACAGGCATTACAAAGTCAGAAATCGGAGGCTTTCCAAAGCACTCTTGGTCGAGGTTTTTCTGATGGAGTAAGTCAGGATCAAGCCTATTCAAGACTCTCCAATGTCGGGCGCAACGTTTCGTCGCAAAACACAGCTCAAAGCCAATTGATCAACCAGCAAGCCAAGAACTTCATGGATAAGTTCCAGGTGGATGATAGCCACTCTGATGCTGTCAAAGGTGCTTTTGCCATGCAGGCTATGGGCACACTCGATGTTGACGAAGCTGCGTCCATGCTTATGCCTATGGTTGGCAAGGCCAGGGCAGCAATGAAGGCCGCTGCTGGTGTGAAATCAAACAGTACAGCCCTAGTTCCTGCTGGTGGTAATGGCGAATCAGGCGGCGGCAGTGATGTCCTGGACATCAAAGCGCAAGCGAAGGGAGCAACAGAGTCATCAACTCAAGACTCTTCAAGCTGGTCAGCGAGTGATGTGTCCCAGTTCATGAAGGGTGTGAGCTATTCGCAAACCGATAGCCAGGCGTTGACAAATCAATTAGCGCAGGGTTTCAGCCGTTCTGGAAGCGAGTCATTCAAGCAAACCTGGGGCGATAGCTTATCCCAGAACCTATCCAAGTCCGCTTCTGAACTGGTGTCTGCATCGGACACCTTCACAACAATGAGTCAGCTCCAAAACCAAATGGGCTCCATGACTAATACCGACTTTAAAACTCTCGGTGGTGCAGTAGCACAAACCCCTGCGGCCATGAACCAACTGAATGACTATTTCCGAAATGCCGCGCCGCAATCGGTTAAAGACGAGGCGGCTTCACTACAGCAAAGATACCAAGCCTACGGAATGTCTCCTCAAGTGGCCCAGGCAGCAGCGCGAATGACAGCAATGACCAACTCCAAAAATTACGAACAGGGTAAGGAGCTTGGCGGGTATCAAGCCGCACTACAGGCGATCAATACCGCGTCCGGTCGCAACGGAGCATTTAGTGGTGATGCTTACGGAAATAACGGCATTGAAGGCCCGAATGTTCAAGGCCTACCAGGTCAGGTTCAAGGGGCTGTAGGCAGTGGACCTAACATCCCAACCGGATTCCGGGAGAATGTGGCTGGGATGGCTGGAACTAATCCGGCATCAGAAGCTGGGCAGTTACCAACGAATAGCCCCCTTGTTCAAAATGAACATGCAGCCGGTACGTCAGCTCTTCATAACCAAGCACAGCAAACAGAGCGAAATGTATCTGCTCCTGAACTGAAAAAAGCCCAAGATAACCTTATGAACTCGCTTCCGGAAATGTCTTGGAGCGCTTCGGCGTGGGGAGCGTGGGACAACTCCAGTGATTGGATGGGCCGCAGAGCTGAACAAGCAGGTGGAGCTCTCATTGCTGGTGGTCAAGCTGGCGCTGATGCGTTCTCAAGAGCGATGGATCAAATGAGAACGATGACACCTGAACAACGCGACCAATTCATCGCGGCCACTCAACGCGGCGACCAGGCCGTGCAAGAGGAGTTTGGCTGGGCCGGTGATGCGATGGTCGGTATGGCTAAACTTGGCCGCAACGTCATGGGAGCTGCTGCAAGCGGCTATGATGCAGCGAAGGAGTGGTTAACTGGTAAATCTGATCTATCGGAAGCCGCTAAAGGGATGAGCATTGAGGAACGCGGCGCGTTCTATGCAGCAGCGCTATCCTCTGCCGCAGAAGCTGGTGGTGGAGCCGCGCAGCAGTTTATGAACCAGTACGGTGATGAGTTCAAAGAAACGATGCAGTCTATCGCTCAAAGCCGTTATGGGCTGACTGAATCCCAAGCCGCTGTTTATGCCGAATCGTTTGACACAAACGAAGGTCGCATGAACCAGGCTGTTCAGAATCTGAAAATGGAGTATGCAGAACGTAACCCGGATGGCTCACCGATGATGCAAGGAGGTCAGCCTGTTCTTTCTCAGCAAAACGAAGAGTTTACGGACAAGCTGGTAAACGTATTGCAGAACTCGACGGAAGCTGGAGACCGTTCAGGTAGCTATTTGACTGCCGTCAGGGGGTACAACATAGCAAATCAAAGGTTCTAAAAGACCAACCAAATAATAAGGGGGCCAGCAGGCCCCCTTATTCGTCTCCAGCTCCAATATGGAAGCGCTGGTCAAAATCATAGGAATCTTGAAACCCACCAGTTTGTTTTTTTCTGCGCCGGGTAGGTGGTGCCTCTTTATATGCTGACCGCGCAACGCGGATAAAGCACGTTAGTCCAAACAGAGCCCCGACAACCAAAGCAACTTGCCACTGGAAGTAAGCGATCCCTCCCCAAAAGATAACAGCAGCCCAAAGGCTTTTGTGAACCAGAAATAGGAAACGAGCACCCCAAACGCCGAAGGGAGCCAGCGCCACACCAAGTCCCCAAGGTGTGTCAGCCATCATGGCTATTCCCAGAAGCACCATTCCCAGCAGAAGAATATTGACCACATGTTTCATATCAACCCCCTTACTCTTTACCTCCAGTTTACCACGGCATCAAAAAATGCAACTGTGAAAGTTTGACTATTTTTTGCTAAACAACCATTCCATTGGCAACTTCTTCGATTAGAATTTGCCCTCAAACTTTCACATGTGAAAGTTTGCCCTTACGGAACAAGGCGTTTATTGACAAAGCATTACATAGTTGAACATGTCAAACAAATCGCATACACTATGGAATAGGCCATTGCTAACGCTTTGGTCCCCATCTGCAACACCGCAGAGTTCTCTTTCTCAAATATCTCTTTCTGTAAACACCATCATCCTTGTGTGGTCGGGATGCGCCTTTGCCTTCCCTGCCCTCCTCAGCTCCTGCTGTATTCGCAATTTCAGCCCTCGCTGTATCCCTAAAATCACTTATACCTAAACGCTATTTAATATCACAAAATACCGCACTCCCCGTGCGCTATTTCCGCCATTCTTTTGGCGCACTTTCCATTACTATCGCAAAAATATCCGTATCCCATTGATTACTAAAAGTATTGTAACTTTGTTCCGTCGGTACAAAGTTAAGTGTATGTTTTTAAAGGTTTTTTATTGTTGACAGCATCATTATTTGGGCTTGTAAAGGCGCAAAATGTGTCAGTTTGTGACAATAGAAGAACTCTAAAAGCGTTCATCGAATAACGCACTTTTTGTATGGCTAACAACGCAGTTTAAAGGGTGGCAAACAATGGATAAATGCCAATTGATAGACATCCCAAGCGACCCAGAGAAGAAACGTGAGTGGATCAAGTACAAACTCAAGATCCAGGGGCTTTCTCTGGCCGCATTGGGCAGAAAACACAAAACATCTCGGCAGGTGGTGTCTACGGCACTCTATAAGCCCAGTCCACGCTGGGAACATGAGATAGCTACAGCTTTGGGTGTGAAGCCGTCTGAGATTTGGCCGGAGCGGTACGACGAAGAACACGAAATACCCCTCAGACATAAGGAGGCAAGCTGATGAAGAACAAAGCCAAGGCGCTAGTTCTGTCTGCGGCTCTCCTTTCATCAACAGCGAATGCTATTGACCTGAGCGGAACCATCTTCGACAAAGCAGCGAAAGCATATAACCTCGACCCTCTTCTAGTGTATTCGGTCGCATTGGCCGAATCTGCATCAGGGAGAGGTAATGGCTCTATAAGTCCTTGGCCTTGGACGCTTCGCGTTCCTGGGCTTCCTTTCTATGCTAAGTCGGAAGATCAGGCAAAGGCTAAGCTCGCTGAGTTTCAGCAGCAGTACGGTCGTTCCATTGATGTCGGGTTTATGCAAGTGAGCATCCGGTGGAATGGTCATAGAGTTTCTTCTCCAGCAGATCTTCTCGACCCAGAGACCAACGTCATGGTTGGGGCAGAGGTGCTATCAGAAGCCATTCAGTCATCTCCAAATGACTTGGAGCTTGGCGTTGGCCGCTATCACGCCTGGGAAGACGAAATCCGAGCCAGAAACTATGGTAGCCGAGTCTTGGCTATCTATCGCAACCTTCGTGATTTGTGAGGGGGGCGGAATGTTGGAACTGGATATTATTGGTGCGTGGGATGCAAGAGCCGTCAACCTCGATCAAGAAGAAGCTGATAGAAACGTCTACGAGTTCGATCTGACATTGTGGAACCTGCTATCCACTCTGGCAAAAGAACGTCCAGATGATGCGGCCTCACAATTTTCTTTGGGCATGGACACCGTTCAAAAGCTGTCACTGGCAACACCTTCCCAATTGGAAGCTCTGGCCTCTGGCGTGTTGATCTCTTTCAAACTCGAAACAGCAGAGCAGAACATCATCACGCGACTCTCTGGCGACTACGACCCTGTAGTTTTTATCAACCATAGTGTTGATGAATTTGATGCTGCCTACTGGTTGCTATTTAACCGCGTCGCATCGAGAGACCCGGAGATGGCAAAGGAAGTTTTCGGGGTTTCGAGAGAGCTTGCGGAGCTGGTGGCTAAGGCAACAGACAGCCAGTTGCGCCACATGTCTGGAACAACGGTTACGCATTTTACGCTTCGTTTTGCTCCGAGCATCATTGAAGAAATTCTCGATGACAGCCGGGAAGAGTTAACACACCCGGTATTGAAAAAACTGCAACAGTCTCTACAGGGACGTGGGAGGTGGAGATGAACATTGGCAACTCTGGTACATTGGGTCGCTGGGTTACAGCTCGACACATGGCCCTTGCTGGGTACATCACAAAAATCATCATGATCGAGACTGGTCTGACCTACAAACAGGTCAGACGGCTTTACCAGGATCTGGAGAGGGACGGATATACTCTGGAACGAAAATCCAGAACTTTCCGGGGTGGTGCGACACTGATTCATAGTCACACATCCAAGATACAGGCCTCTCTTCTAATGCAGCTCTACTTCAACATTGGTGGAGAAGCCGTGTTGCGGTCTGTGAACATCAAAGCCTTGAACAAGGCATTTAGAATGTATCACGCAATCCGCAAAGAAGTGCCCGGAATGAAAGGTGCTCGGTGGGCTCCGTTTGATATTACTGATGCCTGGTGTCTTGCTTCGGAGCTGAGAAGTGGGGACGCAATGCTGGAGGTGTGCGACAACTGCAAGTGTACGTACTTCACCTCTGTTAATCAAAGAACCTGCGTTGAATGTCCGTTCTGCAAAGAACAAGGAAGGCATGGTGGTGGGGAGAAAGAGTGTGCTTGAGTAGACTATGACATTTCGGACCAGAAGATGAGCGCCCAAACTTTGCGGCGCTCATTTTTTTACTTCTTCTGTGGGATACGGTAGCGCTCCAGCTCGACAGCTCCCAACCCCTTGAAAGCATCCGGGCGACGTCCTTGCCCACTCCACGAAACTCCGTCTTTTGAATATTTAGCATTATCAGGTTCTGATCTGCTCGTGAACATTTCGTTGAGCAAGCCGATGTCCACACCGCAGGATTCCATGTCGCTCATTATTCGCTCAGCCTGAGCTCGCTTTTCTTTTTCTTCTTCTTCTCGCTTTTTGTACTCTTCCTCCAGTTCATTGAGAACGCCCTTCATTCTGTCAATGATCTCCCGAACTTCATCTAACGGGAGTCCTCGCAACAGGGTGCGAATGCGGCTTTTACGCTTTAACTCTGCGATTATTAACTCTCTACGTTCAGCCGCTGATAGCGTAGAGAACTCCTCGTGGTCTTTCATGTCATACGGAGCCCATCAGTTTTCCTTTAAGTGAATCACGTTGAGAGTTCAGTTTTGCGTCAGTCTGCACTGGCGAATTTTGATGCTGTGCAGGTTGACTCTCTGAACTCTGTTGCTCAAAAGACCCAATGTTGCCAGAAAATCGAAGAGAATAAAGACCCAATAGAGCAAGGGCGCGGAGCCGATCACTACGCGCCTTATGCTGCATCTGGGACAGTTCACGATAGAGCTCCGGAAAGGCTTGCTCCGATATGTTCAGATTAGATATTTTTCCATCCCATTTGCTACCAGCCACAACGACCTCCTATCTATCAGCCGCAGAACCAGAAGCCCCTGGCATTGGATGCCACGGATTCGTTGGGCAGTACGATCCTGCTCTTAGGGAAAAGCTCCTTGGCCGCATCTTGGTAAGCCTCGGCACCGCCGCCAGCCAGCAGAACTACGTCAGCATCCATCCCGTCCTCACGCATTGACTTCCGCATAGGGATCAAGGCGTTTTGAGCGACTTTGGTTGAGGCTTTCTTGAAGTAGTCTTTGATCGATACCTTTTCACCGTAGAGGAAGATTTCGGCCTTACCGGCACGAATAGCTTTCTCGATCTTTTCGATGCCAGGGGCACCGCCGTGGTCTTCCTGAATTAGCCGGTCCGTTTCCTGTAGCAACACCGACATCGCCTTGAGGCTGGTGCCAGATGAGTGATAGCGGACCTCTCCCTCTTCAAGAGCTACCCAGTCTACAGAAAAGAACCCAGGGTCAATTACAACGGTTTTTCCTCCCTGGATAATCTCCAGGAGGTCTTCATCTTTGGTTGAACTTACAACATCCATGTAAGCACCGGCAGGTTGAGGTACAACCACGACAGACTTAACCGCTACCGATCGTTTTGGCGTGATCTGGTGTTCACCCTCAAGCCGAGATTTCAACGCCTCTCTGCGCTCTACGTCCATGTACTGACTAACAGGCAGGCCAGTCACCAGCACATCGATCTCCTTCTGCTCGGACATCAGGAGTGCAGCGTAGAAAAGAGCCTTGTATGGATTGGTCGAAGGATAGTCGCCGTGAAGCTCACGCTCCCATCCTTGCAATCGGTCAGGCTCGACGCCTGCAACCCATTTCTCTCCATCAATCACAACCTGAATGCAGGTCCCTGCACCGCCAGTTAACTGTTGTGGCATCAGTTCCAATGGACCTGCCCCCACCGGCATGACGACTGTGCGAGCTTCCTCACCTTTATACCCCATTGCCATTTTCAGGTTGGAGTAACCAATATCCAAACCCAGAACAAATTGACTCATGAAATCCTCCAAAGATTGCTTTTAGATTGCTTTTCGATTGCTTGCCGCGTGTTGGATAGAGAATAAGGCTAAAAGCGGGGACAGATGGCCTGTGTAATTGCCCAAAAGGGGCATATAGGTTGCTTTTCGGTGGCTTTTTGATCGTTGAGTAAGGGAACCTATGGGAACGCTGCACGGATAGGCTCAGATAAACAGACCTTACCCTCGCATCGAGAACCGCTTGCCCTCCAGCATCGAGAGACGGTGGTAAAGAGGCATTTGGAATCTTTGATGCCATATCCAATATATCTGGAATCTTTAAATATAGATTCATATGTAAAGAGGCTGTGAAAGAATAAGAGCATCAAGATTCCAGATAGATAGAGGGAAATTTGACAAATTCCAAAGATGGGTTAGCCTAGTGACAGAACTAGATTCCAGTATTGGAATAATCAGCTTTAAATTCCAGATAGATAGTTATGTGGATAGGAATTGGATAGGAATTGGGAGGGTATTGAGGTGAGTCTACCAACAGAGCGATGGCTAGATCTGCTAGATCCGAAGCTCGAAGAAGAACGATCCGAGATAACAGAGGATCTGCTAGAGGCAGAGGGACGAGAGTTTGTTGCAGAGGTACGGAGCAAACTGGATCACGCCTTAGCGGTTCTTGCTGTCGAGGCGCAGCAGGAAGCGGACATGTACTGGAACGCGCACAAATCAGCGCGTGAAGAAGCGTCAGAGGACGAACAAGGGCGTGTCGGTACACGGGTTCGCATTCTAGGCGTATCACTCGTTGCAGAGTGGTATCGCAACAGATTTGTCGAACAAGTTCCCGGACAAAAGAAAAGGGTTCTATCGACACATATCAAGAAGGGTCGCGGTCATGCCTACAGCATGTCGCACTTCAAGAAAGAGCCTGTCTGGGCACAAGAGTTGATCCAGCAAGTTGAAACCAGGTATGCCGTGTTAAGACAACGCGCCACTGCCTTAGCAAAAATTCGCCGGGCGCTAAACGAGTACGAGCGCCAGCTAAACAAGACACATAGCGACGAGGTGTGACAACATGACAGCATCTGTAGCGGCCACTGAATTGGCGAAACTGGGGAAATGTGAAGCGATGATCAAGAAAGTCGCCAGCCATCCTCGCCCTGCCCTGTCAAAGCGCCCACAATCGCCACAGGGGACAGATAGCACCCTTCGGGGTGAGTTCGCTCATTTCCGATATGAAGCGGCAGCCCTGCGTTTTATGAGCGGCACTGCGGGGGCTAAGCGTCGCATCTACCAGCTAGTGTTTTCAGCGACGGTAGCAGCGGGAGCATTGACAATGCTGGCGGCATGGACCACCAGCTAGAAAGTATCGACGGAACAATCATGAGCAAGAGAACCAAAGACAAAGACCTGGAGAAACTCGACGTAATCAAAGACTCACCGCAAATGAGCCTGTTTGAGATCATTGAATCTCCGGCCAAGAAAGACGACTACTCCAACACCATCGAGATCTACGATGCGCTGCCGAAGTACATTTGGGACCAAAAGCGTGAGCATGAAGATTTATCCAACGCTGTAGTGACACGACAATGCACCATCAGAGGCCAGCATTTCACGGTGAAGGTGAAGCCAGCCATCATCGAGAAGGATGACGGAAGAACCGTGCTGATCTACGCGGGACAGCGAGAGGAAATCCTTGAGGATGCTCTACGCAAGCTCGCAGTGAACGGGAAAGGCCATATCATCGAGGGCAAGGCTGGAGTCATGTTCACTCTGTACGAACTCCAGAAAGAGCTCTCGAAGATGGGTCACGGGTACAACCTGAACGAAATCAAGGAAGCAATCCAGGTTTGTCGTGGCGCAACACTCGAATGTATCAGTGATGACGGTGAAGCCTTCATCAGCTCCAGCTTCTTCCCGATGGTGGGACTGACCACCAGAGGTGAGTTTCGCAAGAAAGGCGGGAACGCCAGGTGCTATGTGCAGTTCAACCCGCTGGTAAACGAATCGATCATGAATCTGTCGTTTCGTCAGTACAACTACAAAATCGGAATGCAAATCCGCTCCCCTCTTGCACGGTACATCTACAAGCGAATGAGCCACTACTGGACTCAAGCATCACCAGATTCGCCGTACACGCCATCGCTTATCAGCTTCCTGACCCAGAGCCCTCGTGAATTGAGCCCACGGATGCCGGAGAACGTCAGAGCCATGAAGCTCGCTCTGGAGGCCCTCATCAAACAAGAGGTCATAAGCGACTACGACGCGAACCAGATCAAGGATGGCCGCAGAGTCATCGACGTGCGGTACGTCATAAGGCCTCATGAGAACTTCGTGAAGCAGGTGATGGCGTCCAACAAGCGTAAGCAGCAGACAGAGCTACGGGCCATCAAGCACGGCATGATCGACCACGACATCATTGATGAACCCCAACGTAAGGGGAGATAGCCACCAGAATCTCCCACCCCCCAGGGAAAAGAAAGATAGGCGCGTCAGCGCCTTTTTTTATGCCAGAAGAAAGCGCACAAGGTACGCCCACCAGGCAGGACCGGAAACGGAATGCCTCCGCATATGGGGGAGCTGCACGGATAGAGCGAACGTGACCCCAGATGCAGCGTGGGCTGGGGCTCTATATATGGGATCGCTGCACGGTAGTCGCAAGCTGAGTCTCAGTATCGTGCAAGCGTAAGCCACGACGAAGGATAAGTGCCATGCTGCTCCAGTGGTTCCCGTAGAGTGGTTCCCGTAAGGTATTGATAGTTAAAGGGTGAGGATGTGGGGGACCTGCACGTTATGAGATTTGATATGTGGGTACGTTGCACGAAAGCAGGTCCTGAACCTCTCGATATATGGGAACTCTGCACGATTGACGAAGCAGAACAAAGATTGACAGATCAGGACAAACCTAAAAAAGCAGTCAAAATGACTCTAATAGTCCATAAAGTGATCACGCGCACACAAAAAGAGGCCAAAAGTTATCCACATTTCCTGTGCATAAACGGGGTTTTGGTATATGGGAACGCTGCACGATCATATGTGGGTACGCTGCACGGTGCAAAAAACGACCAAAATTGACATGTGGGTACGTTGCACGTTCAGAAAATTGTATATGGGGCGACTGCACGTATGACCTTAGACATGTGGGAATACTGCACGAACACCAGATCTGATATGTGGGAACGCTGCACGAAAGCTCTGTTTTGTAAGGATTTTGTGGAAAAAAGAGGGGTTCCGTGTGGATAACAGTGGATAAGATCCAAGGGTATGTGGGGACGTTGCACGGCAACCTATGGGAACGCTGCACGGCAACCTATGGGTTTGTTGCACGGAATAAATATGAAAACACCAGTAATATCAATGTGTTGAGTGGTGATTTAGAACGCCTAACCTGTCTTTAACCGTTTTTAATCCTTTATACAAAGATCTAAAGATCTTTATATTTATCCTTTTGATCACTGAACAAAAAATAATCAACACTGTTTTTTTAGAAAAAAGTCTCGTATGCAAGGCCGAACAGGACGAGTATCACCAACAAGATAAGCATCGACAGCACAAAGTAACCAGACTCGTACATCACAGCTTTGATCACAGAAACGACGCTGATCGATCTTCCAGAGATCCTCCCGATGATCCACTGAAACGCAACGAACGAACCAAGCCCACAGATCAGAACCACCGCTACGGAGACAAGTGCATGTTCCCTCAGGACAGACTCACTCAGGAAACCATACTGCATCCCCATCAATACAAGCCTGCCAATGCCAAAACCCAGGCCCAATGCAACAGCTCCACGAACCAGCACGACCTTCAACGACTGGAGCCATGTCAGCTCAAGATCCATCCCCTTACGGGAAGACCGACGCACCAGCACCGTAGATATGCCCAACCCCAAAAACACCAAAAAAACAAAAT
Source organism: Citrobacter sp. 21OH12SH02A-Citro (assembly GCF_027919895.1). Lineage (NCBI taxonomy): Bacteria > Pseudomonadati > Pseudomonadota > Gammaproteobacteria > Enterobacterales > Enterobacteriaceae > Citrobacter > Citrobacter sp. 21OH12SH02A-Citro. The sequence continues at coordinate 27,329 of NZ_CP114802.1, read as the reverse complement.
CCAACATTGCCACCTCTGCACAAATCAATCAGAACCACAGGCCTCTCGGCCAAATGCGCCACCAGGGAGAACCCACTTCTGCCCCTCCGGCACAAAAATCGGGAGCGTGTAATCTTCTCTGGATACCTGCTCCAATGCCTCAACATCACTAATCTGTATCGGCGCAACAGCAGAACCTAAATCTATTACGTCGATTTTTTTTCTTGATACCGTCACACCAAAGGTTTGTTCATACTGAGCAATTTTCCCAGCTCGTTCAGGCCAGTAGTGACGGATCGTGGACCAGATACGCTGTGAGTTGTAGATGCAGGTCATACACGACGACCGGCTCCAGCCAAGGCGATAAGGGACTGGGGCCAGGATGCGGTGACGCTCGATTACTTCCCATACCTCCTCCTCAGTCCAATGAAGAACGGGCCTCCAGGCATCAACTAACCGTGCAGTCTTCCCATATCTTCTGTCACAGGCATGAGCCTCAAGCTGGTTGTACTTGGATCTGTTTGCACTTTCCTCCCGGCGCTCACCAGTGATGAAAAGGATCTTCTTCCCCTTGAAGCGCTCCTGGTTATTAAGAGCTCTGCGGCCAACATCGATCTTCAAGGCTGATGAGCACCACCTTGTTTGGAGTGATGGCGATTGCTGAGGGAAACGAAGGCGCGTACCAGGCTTAGAGCGCTTATGGTCTCTAGGCAGCACCAGAAGCCCCTCAGGCGTCTCTACACGATGGGGGTGGCTATAGGCATTGTCTTTGAGCATTTCGCCCTCAAAGCCGCCCTCAAGCCACGAGAAGTACATTGGGATACCCAGTTCTTCCCCGAGCTGACGACAGTAATCACGCATGAAGGCCCAATCCATCAACGAACTGCCTTCCTGACCATCAACATCATGGTGCCAGAACTCCACCTTTGACTTATCAACACCCATGTCCACCAGCCGCAAGTACGCAGCAATCGAGTCTTTGCCTCCAGACAGGCAAACAATGATGTGATCGTACAAACTCAGGTCCACATCCGGAGCGGAGAAGTACGTTGTTCTATCGTCACAACGCTGACTGGAAGATATGCCGGTAAGAACCGACTCCAGTGATGGCAACACCACCTGGTCATCGAACAAATCTCCTTGGTTTTCTCGTCTCAACATAAGTCGCTCTTTTTTCTTTACTGGGTTGTTTTTATGATTTACAGTATTATAAAATGATACTGTGAAAAGTAAAGTTTTCAGAACGACTAATCACTCAGGAGAACTTGATAAGCACCAGAAAGCAATCTAAAGGTGGTTTTTCGGTGAGGTTAGTTCAGGGGCAACCTGCCGCTGCTGATTGGAAATCATCAAGAAGTGGCTTTTTGGTGGGGTTACGGTTTGAAGGGGTGAGTATGTGGGAACGTTGCACGGTTAAAGGGGGCCGCACATGAAAACGATAAAGCGGTTCATCGTATGGGTGAATTACGGTCTTGAGGGTTGGAGCATTTTCGGATCGAGCGATGACTGGGATGAAGCGGTATCCATCCGTTCGGAAGCGATAGACGAATGCAATATTGACGAGGAAGACATCATCTTGGCAGAAAACAAAAACGAGCTGGTGGTAAAACCTGCGGCCAAGCAAATGACGGAGTGGCACCGGGAACTGGAAGCCGTCCTTATGACCTTGGATGACTGCCAGATGGAATGTGACGGTATGACATGGGCAGTAAGCCACCTACTCAATGAAGCGGGTGTACCTCATGACTGCATGTATGGCTTTGTGCGAAACGAACAGACCAAGGACATCGTGACACCGCATTTCTGGGTTGTCCTGGATGATGGGTGGCTGGTGGATCTGAGGCTACGCATGTGGCTGGGCGATCACGACAACATTCCTCACGGGGTATTCCATCCCGATAACGAGCCAGGACTTTTCTACAAGGGAGACCCGGTTCAAAACCATAAAGGGATGAGACTGGGCAAAGCCGTCCTGGACATCATGACCGACGGAAAACTTTCACATGTGAAAGTTCCTGAACGACAAGACGGAGAGTAATAGCGTGGAATTTGATTACGACAAGTCAGTATCAAACGCACATCTTGAGGCCGCAGGCTGGGGTATGGATGCCTTTAACCACTCCAACCCATTTGAGAGTCATGTCATCTATGTGCGTGACTACCGCAACGATCACATCCGCCTGTTCACCATCAAGCAGGCTGACTTCGACACGATAAAGCTGCCGCTTCACCTTACCTCCGACATGCTGGCTTCGGTGATCGCTGAGTTCGTATCGAAGGCAGCAAAAGGGAAGTTGAATACGAAGGAGTCCGACACGCTGGCTCCTGCCTTGGTTGGCTATGCCAAATCAACAGAAACCTACCGGAGCTGGCGGAGAGTTTCTGGAGCAACAGAGCGATTGCATATGGTCATCAATATCTATGCGGGTTCTGAATTGCTGAGACCTTTCATCGCTCGGGCTCCTGAGACCGTCCTGACGACCCAAGAGCTACTGGTCTTCTCATCACAGGTTAAGAGCATGGATGTATCCAATCATCCAGAGTGGTTTAGGGGCCGGAGGTAGTCATGAAGCCAGTTCTCTGGATATTCGTCCTGATCATCGCCCCTTTCGTCATTGCGAAAGTGGACCAATGGCGCAAACGCGGCATTGGAGACACCTGGGCGTGGTGGAAATCAGAGAACATGCCTTATGAGCTGCGCTCGGCCACTCTGTTTTTGTCCGAACAGGACATATCAACCACACAGCCGGTGCCCATGCACGGCAGGGTTGATCAGGTGTACCAAACCAAGAATGGGGTTCTCATTCCCTTGGACACCAAGCTGCGCCAGGTAAACCACATCTATGAGTCGGACATTATCCAGCTCTCGGTTTACCGGGTAATTCTGTCACACAAGTACAAGGCACCCGTTGCCAAGTACGGCTATGTCCGAACCGTTGTTGAGACAGCGGACGGGGATAGAGTCCGTTACATCAAGACAAACCTTCTCAGCGAAAAAGAAGTGGTCAAGCTGTGGCACCGCTATCAATCCATCCGTTCTGGTCAGGTAAAAACCTCCTGTTCCTGTGGCGGAAAGTTTCACATGTGAAAGTTCTGGATTGAATCAGGGTTGCCCGAATTGGGCAGCTAGGCGGGGTTGCATTTTTGAAAAGTCCTGTACGCTGGTTGGTATAGGAGGTGAATAGTGGCCCAGCTTAAACATAACCGCTTCGTCATGTTGGGGTCCTTGGTAGCGACGGTCGTAGCTGCCGCCAATGGCTTGAGTTTTCTCACCCTTATGGCTGGTGGAATGACCCTTCTCCAGTTCATGGCTTGGAAGCAACAAGATGCTGTCCGGAGCCGGTTTAAAGCTGCGAAGGATGCGTTTGAAGCGTTGAACGTCATTGCGTTCGACAAGCACTGGGTAGGTTCAACCGCGACGGTCGCCAAAGTGTCGAACATGATCACTCCGCCCGAACGACTGGATAAGCCCTGGGCGGTGCAAGTTCTGGCCGTGACCAAAGGTGGGACGTGGTTCGCGGTGGATCTGCAAGTGACCGGCACTGACAAGGTTCAGATGCTTAGCCTCCACCAGCTTAGTGAAAAGGCGGCAAAGACCATGCTGGCCTTCGACCTCGAAGTGTATGAGAAATTTTTCGGAAAACCTGATGTTGCATGAGGACAATGTGATGGAAAAAGTCAAAAGCGTAGATGCCGTGGAGTTCACGGCAGCAGATAAGAAGGCGATGACCCATGCGGCATACGCCCAGTGTTTCTTCATTCTGGCCCAAGTGATGGCATTCCCTTCCCTGGGGGTGGCTGGCGCTATGGTTGCTGCTCTGTGCGGCATGATGCCGTGGTTGACCAAGTTCGCCAAAGAGGCTCCATCGAAAGCCTTTGGCATGGTGATGGCTTCACTCTGCCTTGCTCCTGTGTACGGGAAACTCTGTGAGCTGGTGGTCCACGCGATTCAGGGAGCTTGAGCTTATGGGGGTAGTACGAGTTCCCTACCTCTTGGCTGAGCTGAAAGAACGCGGATGTGCTGATGAATCTGCTCTGGCGCAGGTTATGCAGCCTGGATGCCGAATTGGAGAGGAAGACCTGCGGAAGTTGGCCGCAAATTTAGGGCTTGAAGTGTCCGAGCTGGCACCAGCGCCAGAGAACGCGGCCAACACCCGGTTCAAAGCAAAGCTGAGAGGAGGTTTGGCCTCCTTTCTTTTTGAGTACGACGGCTGTTTCCGACATGCAGAAGGCTCCAGCCATGCAGAAATGTTGGGTATCGAGCAAGAAGACGACATAGGTCTTCCGAGTCGAGCTGCTGACGCCATGCTCCTGGAGAAGACGCTTTACCAGGTAATCGCTCGGGCTAAGTACATGCTCGGCAAAATCGACAGCAAGTTTGTCAGGTCAGAACAAGCAATCGAGTTCCGTGAGCAACTTGCTCCTGGGATCTTCAAACCAGGTTACAGAGGTTTCCGATTCAAGGAGGCTGCCGCTGGTGATTTGCCTACTGTCATGATTGACGGTCGGAAGTTCAACTGCGTTGCCAGCATAGCCAGAGCACATGGACTTGATCCGGTAACGGTGCGTAGGCGCATTGCGGACACCGGGAAGGCCGCAGACAAACTCTCCAATGATGAGTGGAAGCTCATCCTCGCCAAGAAAAAAGGTAAAGGGAAACCCTTCACCTATCTGGACAGGACCTACAGCAACATTGCTCAGTTCTGTCGTGAGCATCAGCTCAACACCAACCTTGTTTACCAGAAAGTCAAAGACCGGGCTGATAGCGCTGATGAAGAGTTCTGGGGACTGATAATCGAAACATGCAAAAGGAAAAACTAATGGCAGAAAACAAAGAGATCCCCTGGGAGAAAGAACTCATTGAGAAGTACATGTTCACCCTGCATAAAGAGCAGGTGAAAGACCGGCGCTGGCGGACCATGTTGCGTGTGCTTCGCGCATCTGGTTTCGTGCTTCTCATGATCGGCTTCATCATTTTGGCATCTAATCCGGGTGGGATGCCGTGGCAAAGCGCCAAGGCAGGAGCCCCTCACACCGCGTATATCAACATCCGTGGTGAAATTGCTGCTGGCACTCTGGCCGATGCTGATCACCTTATCCCGTCCATCCAAGCTGCATTCGACAACCCGAACTCACAAGCTATCGTGCTTCGCATAAACAGCCCTGGCGGTAGCCCGGTTCAAGCAGGACGGATTTATGACGAAGTGAAGGCGCAGCGAGCCCTTCATCCGGAGAAAAAGGTCTACGCCATCATTGATGACATCGGTGCCTCTGGCGGTTACTACATCGCCTCTGCTGCGGATGAAATCTATGCTGACCGCGCCAGCCTTGTCGGTTCTATCGGCGTCATCAGCTCGGGGTTTGGATTCACCGGCTTGATGGACAAGCTCGGCATCGAGCGCCGGGCTATCACTTCCGGAGAGCACAAAGCGCTTCTCGACCCATTCTCCCCTCTTACCTCTGACATGAAGAAATTCTGGGAGGGCGTTCTATCGAAAACCCACCAGCAGTTCATCGAACGAGTGAAGGCTGGGCGGGGTGATCGACTGAAAGACGACCCAGAGGTGTTTTCTGGATTGCTCTGGAACGGGGAGCAGGCCAAAGACATTGGGCTGATTGATGGCCTGGGTAGTTTGAACTCCGTGGCGCGAGACGTCATCCACCAGAGCAACTTGGTGGACTACACACCAACCGAAGACATCATCCGGCGACTGACCCAACGAGCGAAGCTCGAAGCCAGTTCCTTCGTGCAAGAACTCAGCGCTGTGAAAGTTTACTGATAGGAGCAGTTTGATATGACAGAACAAAGTACCAAATCACTACGTCTCGGGGTTGTTGCCGCCATTCTTTTGGGGCTCGTAGGAACCGGGTTCGGGATCTACCAGTTCGTGAAAGAGAAGGATCTGGCGCAAGAGATCGCCAACGTGAAGTCTACGGTCAACCAGGTGAAGGATGCCGAAGGCGTCACCTTCAAAAGCAAGGCAGAGTTTGAAGCTGCTGTGGCCGAAAGCATCAACAAGTTTGTCGCGCAGAAACAACAAGCCGACATCGATCAGAAGTATGCCCAGTTCGAGGCAGCACCTGAGAAGGTCGAAGAAGGCAAACACATCTACGGGGACCTTGGTGCTCGGTTCACGCTGGTGGAGTTCTCCGATATGGAGTGCCCATTCTGCAAGCGATTCCACGACACACCCAAACAAATTGTGGATGCCAGCAAAGGCAATGTGAATTGGCAGTGGAAGCACATGCCTCTCGATTTCCATAACCCGGCAGCTCACAAGGAAGCTCTGGCCGCTGAATGTATTGCTGAGCAGAAGGGCAACCGTGGCTTCTGGGTCTTCGTTAACGACATTTTCCACCATACCCAGGGGAATGGTGGCGGTGTTGCTGACCTGGCCTCTGTTGTCACTGGTGTTGGTGCTGATCTGGATGCGTTCCGGGAGTGCCTCGGCTCAGGAAAGTACGAAGACAAGGTTGAAGCTGACATCCAGAAAGCCAAGAGCTATGGCGTCAACGGGACACCAGCCACTTTTGTAGTGGACAACCATACCGGCAAGAGCCAGCTTCTCGGCGGCGCTCAACCGGCGCAAGCCATCATGGCCGTGATGCGAAAAATGATGATTGAGTCGCAACAAGACGACTCCGCGAACCAATAAAAACTTTCACATGTGAAAGTGGAGTGAGAACTGATGATCAAGATTACAACTAAATTGGGATGCCTTCTGGCGGGGCTGCTTGTCCTGTCGGCTTGCTCAAGCGTCCCTCAGCCAAACAACGAATACGCGAAGGCCTTGGATGATACCAAACAGGTATGCGCTGCCTGTGCCCTGGTTGGTAATGACCTGCTGGTTGCCCTCAACAAGTCATGCGACACCCCAATGACCCCCGAGACTCTTACAAGCGTCATGAACAGTAACCCGATGTTTGCCGCCATGATGGCAATTAACTCCATAGGTGGAACCGACTTCTATCAGGTTTACCGTGATGCGGCCATAGACACCCTGCGGTGCAATGAAATGGACAGTTGGCCTGATCGGACCAAGGTGCGTTTCCAGCAGCCCGACATGCAAAAGGCGCTGGCCTTGAGGGTTTCTGCCAGACAGCAGAAGGCAAATTAACTTTCACATGTGAAAGTCAGGCTCTCCGGGGCCTGATTTCACTATGAGGTGAATCTATGGAGTTACAAGAAGCAAAAGAGGCTCTCGATAGCCTTCATCCACACAAGGCCTCAGCGCCTTTGAGGCTTGTCATCCACCAGCCAGGTGGGATTGGTGGAACCCCTACAGTGGGGGTGAAAGCTATTCACGCAGGCTTTGACTGGGACAGCAACACCATCCTGATCTATCCGGAAGAGCAGCTCACCCGGTTGACGCCGGATGAGGTCGCCGCCATCACGAAGTCAGTATCGAAAGGACAGTCCTGGCATTCATATCAGCAGTTCAAGAAGTATCGGGAGCAGTTGGCCGAAGCCACGGAAGAAATTAATAGGCTCAGGGCTGAGCTGGGCAGGTATCAGAATAACGGGAGGGGGTAATGCTAAAACGCGGAATTATCAATCTCGCTGCTAGTTACATCATTGTTGATGCCCTACTCCGGAATGCAGCAATTTGGATCTTTGGCTTGTCCTTCTCCGTTGGTGGCACTTACGTCACTGGCGAGGCCAGTACATGGGTCGTTTACCTAGCCACTTCTGGTGCCATGACACTCTGTTCTGTCGTAACAGCCTACCTGCTCGTGACCTATCACCGCTGGGGGCTGATGACGGCCAGGGTCTGGTTGCTATTGAGTGCCTGCCTAAACGGCTATGCCGTCTATTTGAGTAGCCACAACATCCAGTTGGTGGTGGCACTGCTTTCCAGCCTGTTTATTGCTTTGTGGATGCTCAAGACCCTTGAGCAACCAGCAGTGAAGGGGACGTACAAGGTAATCGCTGATCTTCACCGTCAGCTATGGGGAATGTTGAAGGGGCAAACACAATGACGACGAATACTCAAAACGCGAACGCCAACCAGGTTCGGTCTTTACGCGACATGCTTGTCCCCGCCCTGTTGTTCTATGTGGTGATGACGGCCATGTTTGTGGGTCTTGACGCATTCATGGATAAACCCACCAGCATGAACCTGCCATTTATGCCGTTCCTTGTCTCGATGGTGAGTTTTACCAGTGACGCACGTCGAGCGTGGGACTGGCGAAACGGGACCAAGGTTGTAGCTGTATTGACTGCGGTAGCCATGCTGTTGGCATTCATCTATCAGCTCGCGGTCGGAGAGATGAATCTCTTAGGGGTTGGTATATACCCGGCCACAGCCATCCTTCTGTTGGCAATCTCCTGGGTGATTCGCGCTATCGGAAAGACAGCACCTTTCCAGTTCCTGGGGAGACACCTGGCGCGGTTTGGTGCATCGAAGTGGGTCCAGCGTACCGCCGCAGTCATTGTGCTCGCGGGAGGCCTTGCCATCACTATCTATGCCTACTGGCTTAACCACGGGAGCTGATGATGATCATTGCAACGAAGAACGGCTTTCTGGTGGCCGCAGAACTAATCAGGGAAGAGGCCGGGTACTGGCTACTACAGCCTCGTGACCAAAAGACGCCGGTCAGGGTGAATAAGCAGGATAACAATAAACGCGCTTTCACGCATATGGGAGACGCCCTTCGCTGGGCCGGTGATCCTGAGCTTGCAAAGCAATTCGATGCCGAGGGGGAAGAACATGCAAATTCGTGACTACATGACAAAGTTGTTTGACGCATTTGGTGATGTGGAGGAAGTCACCCGAGAAATGCTTCTGGAGCAGGCGGAGCTCATTCATACGATCAGCGATAAGTGTCAGAGCACAGGCCTGTTTCTGGATAGTCAGGTTCGTTTCAACCAGTTCGTTCAAGAGATTGAGGCTGACGACAAGGTAGAGGATCGGTTGCTTCATGCTTGGTGCTGGGTAATGGACCGAATAGTGAAGGCTCCAACATCCTTTCACATGGATGGGGCTGTGATTTTGACAATGCCTCTGGTCGCCAGATACCTGCCACCGGTTGAACAGGAGCCGGAAACCATCGTGGTGAATCTCGATGAGGACTACAAGGCTCCTGTAGGCAACCAAACGCTCTGCGAGCTCGTTATGGAACGGAGGCATTGGCCGCAAGGTGCAACCTGTGCGACCCAAGAAGCGGACGGGGGAGTCCTCTACTGGGACGCCCCGGTTGATGTGGTAGAGGAAGGCAGAAAGGTCGCCGGTAAGCACGGCATGATGGCCGAGATCGGATTGAAACATCAGGTTGATGCCTGGTATGCAGATATGGACGAAACACGGCTCGCAACCGATTGGAACACCGCCGTCATTACGCCTCACTGCTTGCTGCTTTCCTATCTGGATGTGCTTCAAAAGAACAAAGTTCCCTTTGATGAAGGTGTGCAGCTCGCTGCCGAATGGGTGAAGCAACTTGGCGGGGAATTTCGTGAAGACACTGAGGAAGCGCCGGAAGCTGAGGCTTCAGTGCTTTCCCTGGGGAGAGCCACGGCTCATTGCTTTAAACCCTATCCGGACACAAAAAATTTCTATTACGAGGCCTAAGCCTCACCCAAACAGGAGGATCAACATGCGATACCAGGTATTTAAAACGAAGGAAGGGGGCCAGCCGGTGTTTACGGCACCGTGGTACTGGTTGGCCTCTGCCATTGCTCACTGGTCATCTCTTAACTGGGATGCCTGTCGAATCGTAGACAGCAAGGTGGATGAAACAAGGCTCTGTTGGGCCAAGGCTCTACCGGCTGGGAAAAAAAAGTAATTTGGATGGAGTGATTATGAGGTTAGGTTTTGTGAAAAATACGGGGGTTTCAGCGTTCCTGGTAGCCATGCTGGTGGTGGCCCCTCAGGTATGGGCAGAAACCTTTACTGCGAAGGTTGTGGGGGTGTCTGACGGTGATACGGTCAAGGTCCTGACTGAACAAAGCTGTGACTCCGGGAAAGATTGCCGGAGCGGCAAAATCCAGTACCGGGTAAGGCTGGCGGAAATCGACACCCCAGAGAAGAAACAACCCTACGGCTCAAAGGCGAAACAGGCGTTGTCCGATCTGGTGTTTGGTCGAATGATTAAAGTCGAGCAAATCGACAAAGACCGTTATGGCCGTCTGGTCGCCAACCTTTATGTCGATGGCAAATGGGTCAATGCCGAAATGGTCCGTTCTGGGAGTGCGTGGGTGTACCGGCAGTACGCCAAAACACCGGAGCTGTTCAAGCTGGAGGCCGAAGCCAAAGCCGATAAGCGAGGTCTCTGGGCATTACCGGAATCGGAGAGAACTCCCCCTTGGGAGTGGCGAAGAAAGCACTAACCACACCCCAGAGTATGCAGGTGTAAACAGTAACCAAGAAAACAAACAGGAATAACGATGAACAAAAGTGAACTGATTATGAAAGTGGCCGAAGACGCTGACATTAGCAAAGCAAAGGCCGAAGCTGCGGTAAATGCGCTGATCAACTCAGTGACAGAGGAGCTTAAAGCGGGTGGGACAGTAGCGCTCACTGGGTTTGGTACTTTCCACGTTAAGGAACGCGCAGCGCGAACCGGGCGGAATCCCCAGACTGGAGAGAACATCCAGATCGCGGCGGCCAACATTCCTGGGTTCAAAGCTGGTAAGGGGTTGAAAGACTCCGTGAACTAGATCTTAATCATGTGACACATGAATAAGGTTTACATAAGGCTCCTTCGTGGGAGCCTTATTCATATCAGACATGAATAAGGGGAAGGGATGAGATTGTCGTCAACTCAAAAAGACGTTTTGTTCATTCTATACGCAATTGAGGCCGGTGGAAAAGCCGAGCCTGTACCAGGTGTAAAAATACTGGAGATGATCAATTCAGCTCGCCAGAGCGGTATTCATGGAACGAACTTCCGAACGTCATGCCACACGCTGGTGGAGAACGGCCTGTTGAACAAGTACCGGAATGCTTCTCTAAAGCTGGCCTTTAGGCTGACCGACGATGGCAGGGAACGTGCAGGAGAGATATACCGAAAACGGCTGGAAGAAGAGCAAGAGAAGTAATACGCCCCATAACGGGGCGTATCGAGTTAAACGGCAAAGCCGTAGTGGGTGCCGTCCGGAAGTTCAACATCGAGGCGTAGCTTGCCACCGGAGGCCTCAACGTACCGCTTAATGGACGACAGCTTGAGATCTCGTCCAGGTTTTTCCATCTCGGAGACTGTCGGCTGTCTCACACCCAGAGATGCAGCAATTTCCCCCTGGGTAAGGTTCATGCGATCACGAAGCTCTGCCAAGTGGATGTTCAGTAACATCTCAGTGGCCGCTTTCTGTGCTTTGGCAACAACCTCAGGCTTTTCTGTTGCCAGCATTTGGTCAAGAGTTCTTGCCATAACGTCACTCCTTCTTCAATTTATCCAAGTGCGCCGCAAACTCACGGTCTGCAATTGGGATCATTACTTCATAAAACCTTTTCTCGTCCCCGGTCTTGTTACCGGCGCAGAGAAGAATCCCCTTACGCTTTGGATCGAACGCAAAGAACGCTCTGATAGGATCTCCTTTGCTTTGGACCCGAAGCTCTTTCATGTTGCTGTAGGATGAACCGTTAACAGTATCCGCGTATGGCCTCGACAGCATGGGGCCTCTATCTCGCAGCACCATCATCGAAGCCAGCACGTTTGCTCTATCGGTATCATCCAGAGCATCGAACCACTCATCAAAGGTGTCGGTTGTCTCGATGACCCACATGATTTCTCCTTACTTAATATAGGTGCAATCCTATATAGATTCAAACCTATAATCAAGAAAAATCGGCGGCGATGGGGGCCGAAATGTCAGTAAGTAGTCATGTGACTAAAATAGGGGGTAGAATAAGCCTCGATATAGTCATGTGACTAAAAGGTGTCCTGAATGAACAACCTACCCCTACTGCTCGATGCAAGAGAAGCCATTGACTACTACCACCAGCATCCAGGCATGACTGATGCAGAAAAGGCCTATGTGGTCGCGTTCCTAAGCGGAGAGGGGCGTTCAAACAGTCAGATCAGAGAGGATCTGGGTATTGAGAAGGTCTATACGGTTACACACCTGAAACGCGCCGGTACGCTATCGGAGGAAGAGCTAACACTCTGGCTCAGAAATCCACGCAAGATCACCCTGGGGCATGTGAGGGCCGTGGCTAAGTTACCTTTCAGCAAGAGAGAAAAGCTCCTGAGGGATCTCCTGCATACCAGGACACCGGTTCATAAATTTGAGGCGATAGCGAAGGGCAAAGAAGTGGACAGGGATGCAGACATTAAGCGCCTGGAGACCCTGATGAGCGATGCTACGGGTAGGCCTATCAAAGTTCGCTATAACCCCGCGAAGCGCTCCGGGGAACTGACGCTGGGATTCTTCACGCTCGATGACCTGGATGACGTGTGCAAGGCTTTGGGGTTTGATCCAAGCGAGCAGATGTAAACCAGAAAACTTTCACATGTGAAAGTCTTGCAAGGTGTCTTTTTATTGTTTACAGTATCATAAAATGAATCTGTAAAGGTGCGCGATGAATGTGCTTCCAACGAAAAGCTGGCCTTGGGCGTTATAACTCAACCAGACCTGAGTGGCTGGCGGCGTACCGAAACGCAAGATGTATGAGAAGCTCAGGTAAAGAACCTGATGCTTCTCTTTCCGGGATAGCTTGGAAGGCGCAACTCATTGTTGCCCATGAAAGAGGCAGAATTGACAGCCTGGCTGTCCCTTTGGATGCCAGATTGATAGCAAAGAACCTCATCGACGAGATCCTTGCTGAGGAGAACTGATGGACGAAAAAATTACCTACGAAGAAATGCTTGAACAACTCGACCAGAAAGGCATCCGCGTCACCAACGGGGCGAGACGGCTTTATGTCGCGTTGAACAACGGAGTCAAAGCTGAGGTGCTGGGTAACTGCGGTCCCGCCACAATCAGCTTGGTTGACGGGATGATTGTTGTGGAAGAGCAGACTCTCCACTAAGGGCAGCAGCATGGGCAAAAAAGTACACATCATTTGTGGAAAGTGCGGCAGTGACGAGATGAACTTTGTCATCAATGAACACTGTCCAGACGATCCCCAGAATGTTGCCAGTATGTCCTGCTCAAATTGTTGCGAACTGACAGGCATAGCCGAGTGGTCGGAATTTAATGGACGTGAGCTGAAAGGTGAAGCCGTCGCCCTATCAACACCGGCAAACGTGAATGCTCTTCTAGGATTGCTTCGCCAGGCGATGGACAGCGTTGAGTATCGCCTCTATGGCGGGGACATGTCATTGAGCGGTAATGATGCTGCCGAACTCATAGACCTCCAGGAGCGAGCTGAGAAGGTCTTGTCTGTTCTTCGGAGTGATCAGCATGAGTGATTTATACGAACCGCTTGAGTTTGTGTTCTGCGGCTTTAGGAAAGGGGACGCTGGGCTATTTATCTCGGTAGCCACTTTGCGCGATGGTGTTTTAGGCCGTGAGATGTATTTCTCAAAGGGAAAAAGCAAAAGGCGCTGGGTTGTCGGTGGCATTTACTCAGGGGCCTCGTTTTCGGACAACGGAGCAAAAGGTCTGGATGATGCTCATTACGTTAAAGCATGGGAAGTGCAAGGCGACAAGATAGAGTGGCAAGCAAAAAGCGAGCAAGCCGAAGCCTTGGCGCGAAGCGAGAAACTTGAAGCCGACGATAGGAAGCGCAATGAACTCGAAGAGCTGATGCTACCCATCAGGAAGCAATATGGGGCATTAACAAAGCGACGTGATAGGGCAGGGGCCGCAGCTCTTGAAGAAGCTGTCCTGAGAGCGCTGAGAGCGCCCATCAGGAAGGCTGAGGAGAAATAACCGTGGAGCCAGTCTTAGCTAAAGCATTCGCCGGTTTTAAAGTCGTAGCTGTAAGTGCCCATCAGATTGGCTTTTCGGCTTTTCTTGCCATTGGTGTTTGCTGGCGCTTTAGGGGTCGCAAGTACGCCATAGAACAGGATACCAACAAGTGCCGCTTGCCACGCGAAAACAGCAACCAGAATCCAAAAAGCAGCAGCCAGAACCGGCAGTTTGTGCAGAAGGTTGAGCACCGACTTGGCCCAAATCACTGCCGGGATAGCCAGCACTGCGTAACCCCAGTTGGTGGCCTCAAGCATAGCCAGGCCAAGAATAACAACAGCCATCAGCGCGATATTCAGTACATGTTTCATGGTCATCTCTCCTTTTCAACTTACACTTTTATCCTATCACAGCATTAAAAAATGCAACTGTGAAAGGGCATTTTTCATTCAAAAAGAGGTGACACTTTGAGTGCAATTATCAGCAAGTGCGGCATGTACAGATACCGTCTGGAAAGGGATGTGCAACCCGAAGGCCTTGTGTTCGGTTATTTTGGTGTAAACGGCTCTACGGCCACGGCCACCGAGGACGATCACACGGTCAGAAAGTGGATAGGGTTTACCAAGGTCAACGGAGGGAGGCGATTCATAGTCGGTAATGCTTTTGCTTTTCGGGCGACCGACGTTCGAGAGCTGGCTACGGCGGTTGATCCTGTCGGGCCTGAAAATGAAATCCACTTGGAAAGGATTATTCGGGATGCTGATGTCTTGGTGCCCTGCTGGGGGAGCCGAACTAAGCTGCCTAAGTCTTTGCATGTTCATTTGGACAGGCTTTTAGAGCAGCTCGTTGCATCTGGGAAGCCGGTATTGGCATTTGGCGTGACTGGTTCGGGGGACCCGAAGCACCCACTAATGCTTGGATATTCGACAAAACTTGTGCCCTGGGGAGGAAAATAATTATGTCGATGCTTGAAGCACGTTACTTCGTGGCAAAGATAAGCGATGCACAGGCCGTGCTCTGCGATGAGGAGCTGGCGACACTGGAAAGGCTGATCCGGAAGGTTGATGATGGCCGCAGAGCAAATGGCAAGAGCTCGCTTACTTGCGTTGTTGTCGAAGAAGATTGGCCGAACTGGCAGCAAACGGTTGACTCTGTACTTTCACTTGCTGACGGGAAAGACAACGATTGGACCAATGCCACACCAGAACAAATCAAGGCCTTTTGGGTCGATGACTCAGTTTGGAAAACTCTGGATGGCCGGGATAAATGGATTGAAGATCTCGACCTGCTGGTGGACGGTTCCCCGGTGGCTTCTGAGTGGGAACCTTTTGGCTTGGAATCAGGGCAGTCTGTCGTCATACGAGGCGGATGGATAGAAGGGAATGCCTTGAGTGATGATGGCGTACCGCTAGTGCAGGCATTCGTCGCTTGGAAACAGGGCCAAGACAACCACTAAAGGAAAATTACTTCGGAAGGGCGGCTATGGCCGCTTTCTTTTTAATATTTACAGCATCACATAATGATACTATGATGTTGTTAATTTACTTGGGGAGGCGCTTATGCTCACTGCTAAATGTATAGGGTGCGGATGCACCGATGATCACGCTTGTGTTGAAAAGGCACTGTTGCAAAGTTAGCGATGAGGCAGCCTTTTGTCTTATTCAAAGGCCTTACATTTCAAAAACTCTGCTTACCAGGCGCATTTCGCCCAGGGGATCACCATAATAAAATGCTGAGGCCTGGCCTTTGCGTAGTGCACGCATCACCTCAATACCTTTGATGGTGGCGTAAGCCGTCTTCATGGATTTAAATCCCAGCGTGGCGCCGATTATCCGTTTCAGTTTGCCATGATCGCATTCAATCACGTTGTTCCGGTACTTAATCTGTCGGTGTTCAACGTCAGACGGGCACCGGCCTTCGCGTTTGAGCAGAGCAAGCGCGCGACCATAGGCGGGCGCTTTATCCGTGTTGATGAATCGCGGGATCTGCCACTTCTTCACGTTGTTGAGGATTTTACCCAGAAACCGGTATGCAGCTTTGCTGTTACGACGGGAGGAGAGATAAAAATCGACAGTGCGGCCCCGGCTGTCGACGGCCCGGTACAGATACGCCCAGCGGCCATTGACCTTCACGTAGGTTTCATCCATGTGCCACGGGCAAAGATCGGAAGGGTTACGCCAGTACCAGCGCAGCCGTTTTTCCATTTCAGGCGCATAACGCTGAACCCAGCGGTAAATCGTGGAGTGATCGACATTCACTCCGCGTTCAGCCAGCATCTCCTGCAGCTCACGGTAACTGATGCCGTATTTGCAGTACCAGCGTACGGCCCACAGAATGATGTCACGCTGAAAATGCCGGCCTTTGAATGGGTTCATGTGCAGCTCCATCAGCAAAAGGGGATGATAAGTTTATCACCACCGACTATTTGCAACAGTGCCGTTTACTCATATATACTTTAGATTGATTTAAAACTTCATTTTTAATTTAAAAGGATCTAGGTGAAGATCCTTTTTGATAATCTCATGACCAAAATCCCTTAACGTGAGTTTTCGTTCCACTGAGCGTCAGACCCCGTATAGTGTTTTGCAGTTTAGAGGAGATATCGCGATGCATACGCGGAAGGCAATAACGGAGGCGCTTCAAAAACTCGGAGTCCAAACCGGTGACCTCTTGATGGTGCATGCCTCACTTAAAGCGATTGGTCCGGTCGAAGGAGGAGCGGAGACGGTCGTTGCCGCGTTACGCTCCGCGGTTGGGCCGACTGGCACTGTGATGGGATACGCGTCGTGGGACCGATCACCCTACGAGGAGACTCTGAATGGCGCTCGGCTGGATGACGAAGCCCGCCGTACCTGGCTGCCGTTCGATCCCGCAACAGCCGGGACTTACCGTGGGTTCGGCCTGCTGAATCAATTTCTGGTTCAAGCCCCCGGCGCGCGGCGCAGCGCGCACCCCGATGCATCGATGGTCGCGGTTGGTCCGCTGGCTGAAACGCTGACGGAGCCTCACGAACTCGGTCACGCCTTGGGGGAAGGATCGCCCGTCGAGCGGTTCGTTCGCCTTGGCGGGAAGGCCCTGCTGTTGGGTGCGCCGCTAAACTCCGTTACCGCATTGCACTACGCCGAGGCGGTTGCCGATATCCCCAACAAACGGTGGGTGACGTATGAGATGCCGATGCTTGGAAGAGACGGTGAAGTCGCCTGGAAAACGGCATCGGATTACGATTCAAACGGCATTCTCGATTGCTTTGCTATCGAAGGAAAGCCGGATGCGGTTGAAACTATAGCAAATGCTTACGTGAAGCTCGGTCGCCATCGAGAAGGTGTCGTGGGCTTTGCTCAGTGCTACCTGTTCGACGCGCAGGACATCGTGACGTTCGGCGTCACCTATCTTGAGAAGCATTTCGGAACCACTCCGATCGTGCCTCCGCACGAGGCCGTCGAGCGCTCTTGCGAGCCTTCAGGTTAGAGGCCGTCGACAATGATAATCTGGATCAACGGACCTTTCGGCGCCGGAAAGACGACGCTCGCTAAGCGGCTGCGCGATCGGCGTTCCAAATCGCTGATCTTTGACCCCGAGGAAATCGGGTTCGTGGTGAAAGAAACGGTCCCCATGCCAGCGAGCGGAGACTATCAGGATCTCCCCTTGTGGAGGGGACTTACGATCGCGGCGGTCAGGGAGATTCGAAGGAATTACTCGCAGGACATCATCATCCCAATGACGCTCGTGCACCCGGACTATCTGACTGAGATACTCGACGGGGTAAGGCGGATGGCACTGTTGCAAATAGTCGGTGGTGATAAACTTATCATCCCCTTTTGCTGATGGAGCTGCACATGAACCCATTCAAAGGCCGGCATTTTCAGCGTGACATCATTCTGTGGGCCGTACGCTGGTACTGCAAATACGGCATCAGTTACCGTGAGCTGCAGGAGATGCTGGCTGAACGCGGAGTGAATGTCGATCACTCCACGATTTACCGCTGGGTTCAGCGTTATGCGCCTGAAATGGAAAAACGGCTGCGCTGGTACTGGCGTAACCCTTCCGATCTTTGCCCGTGGCACATGGATGAAACCTACGTGAAGGTCAATGGCCGCTGGGCGTATCTGTACCGGGCCGTCGACAGCCGGGGCCGCACTGTCGATTTTTATCTCTCCTCCCGTCGTAACAGCAAAGCTGCATACCGGTTTCTGGGTAAAATCCTCAACAACGTGAAGAAGTGGCAGATCCCGCGATTCATCAACACGGATAAAGCGCCCGCCTATGGTCGCGCGCTTGCTCTGCTCAAACGCGAAGGCCGGTGCCCGTCTGACGTTGAACACCGACAGATTAAGTACCGGAACAACGTGATTGAATGCGATCATGGCAAACTGAAACGGATAATCGGCGCCACGCTGGGATTTAAATCCATGAAGACGGCTTACGCCACCATCAAAGGTATTGAGGTGATGCGTGCACTACGCAAAGGCCAGGCCTCAGCATTTTATTATGGTGATCCCCTGGGCGAAATGCGCCTGGTAAGCAGAGTTTTTGAAATGTAAGGCCTTTGAATAAGACAAAAGGCTGCCTCATCGCTAACTTTGCAACAGTGCCCGTAGATTTACGTGCATAGCCGATTTTCATTCTTTTCTCGCTAATTAGTTATGGGGTTATTGTTATGTTGATACAGTAACGAGTTTTGTTACATGAGGGGAGTCATTTTTCGGGAGAAGTCAGGACTTTTCAAGACTGTCACAAAAACCATCGTTTTTGATACATTAATTTAACCAATAGGTTGCAGATCAAATCGCCTGTAACAGCCTTTCTGGCTGTTTGTCGTTTTCAGAAGACGGCTGCACTGAACGTCAGAAGCCGACTGCACTATAGCAGCGGAGGGGTTGGATCCATCAGGCAACGACGGGCTGCTGCCGGCCATCAGCGGACGCAGGGAGGACTTTCCGCAACCGGCCGTTCGATGCGGCACCGATGGCCTTCGCGCAGGGGTAGTGAATCCGCCAGGATTGACTTGCGCTGCCCTACCTCTCACTAGTGAGGGGCGGCAGCGCATCAAGCGGTGAGCGCACTCCGGCACCGCCAACTTTCAGCACATGCGTGTAAATCATCGTCGTAGAGACGTCGGAATGGCCGAGCAGATCCTGCACGGTTCGAATGTCGTAACCGCTGCGGAGCAAGGCCGTCGCGAACGAGTGGCGGAGGGTGTGCGGTGTGGCGGGCTTCGTGATGCCTGCTTGTTCTACGGCACGTTTGAAGGCGCGCTGAAAGGTCTGGTCATACATGTGATGGCGACGCACGACACCGCTCCGTGGATCGGTCGAATGCGTGTGCTGCGCAAAAACCCAGAACCACGGCCAGGAATGCCCGGCGCGCGGATACTTCCGCTCAAGGGCGTCGGGAAGCGCAACGCCGCTGCGGCCCTCGGCCTGGTCCTTCAGCCACCATGCCCGTGCACGCGACAGCTGCTCGCGCAGGCTGGGTGCCAAGCTCTCGGGTAACATCAAGGCCCGATCCTTGGAGCCCTTGCCCTCCCGCACGATGATCGTGCCGTGATCGAAATCCAGATCCTTGACCCGCAGTTGCAAACCCTCACTGATCCGCATGCCCGTTCCATACAGAAGCTGGGCGAACAAACGATGCTCGCCTTCCAGAAAACCGAGGATGCGAACCACTTCATCCGGGGTCAGCACCACCGGCAAGCGCCGCGACGGCCGAGGTCTTCCGATCTCCTGAAGCCAGGGCAGATCCGTGCACAGCACCTTGCCGTAGAAGAACAGCAAGGCCGCCAATGCCTGACGATGCGTGGAGACCGAAACCTTGCGCTCGTTCGCCAGCCAGGACAGAAATGCCTCGACTTCGCTGCTGCCCAAGGTTGCCGGGTGACGCACACCGTGGAAACGGATGAAGGCACGAACCCAGTGGACATAAGCCTGTTCGGTTCGTAAGCTGTAATGCAAGTAGCGTATGCGCTCACGCAACTGGTCCAGAACCTTGACCGAACGCAGCGGTGGTAACGGCGCAGTGGCGGTTTTCATGGCTTGTTATGACTGTTTTTTTGTACAGTCTATGCCTCGGGCATCCAAGCAGCAAGCGCGTTACGCCGTGGGTCGATGTTTGATGTTATGGAGCAGCAACGATGTTACGCAGCAGGGCAGTCGCCCTAAAACAAAGTTAGATGCACTAAGCACATAATTGCTCACAGCCAAACTATCAGGTCAAGTCTGCTTTTATTATTTTTAAGCGTGCATAATAAGCCCTACACAAATTGGGAGTTAGACATCATGAGCAACGCAAAAACAAAGTTAGGCATCACAAAGTACAGCATCGTGACCAACAGCAACGATTCCGTCACACTGCGCCTCATGACTGAGCATGACCTTGCGATGCTCTATGAGTGGCTAAATCGATCTCATATCGTCGAGTGGTGGGGCGGAGAAGAAGCACGCCCGACACTTGCTGACGTACAGGAACAGTACTTGCCAAGCGTTTTAGCGCAAGAGTCCGTCACTCCATACATTGCAATGCTGAATGGAGAGCCGATTGGGTATGCCCAGTCGTACGTTGCTCTTGGAAGCGGGGACGGACGGTGGGAAGAAGAAACCGATCCAGGAGTACGCGGAATAGACCAGTTACTGGCGAATGCATCACAACTGGGCAAAGGCTTGGGAACCAAGCTGGTTCGAGCTCTGGTTGAGTTGCTGTTCAATGATCCCGAGGTCACCAAGATCCAAACGGACCCGTCGCCGAGCAACTTGCGAGCGATCCGATGCTACGAGAAAGCGGGGTTTGAGAGGCAAGGTACCGTAACCACCCCATATGGTCCAGCCGTGTACATGGTTCAAACACGCCAGGCATTCGAGCGAACACGCAGTGATGCCTAACCCTTCCATCGAGGGGGACGTCCAAGGGCTGGCGCCCTTGGCCGCCCCTCATGTCAAACGTTATGCAGCCAAATCCCAACAATTAAGGGTCTTAAAATGGTAAAAGATTGGATTCCCATCTCTCATGATAATTACAAGCAGGTGCAAGGACCGTTCTATCATGGAACCAAAGCCAATTTGGCGATTGGTGACTTGCTAACCACAGGGTTCATCTCTCATTTCGAGGACGGTCGTATTCTTAAGCACATCTACTTTTCAGCCTTGATGGAGCCAGCAGTTTGGGGAGCTGAACTTGCTATGTCACTGTCTGGCCTCGAGGGTCGCGGCTACATATACATAGTTGAGCCAACAGGACCGTTCGAAGACGATCCGAATCTTACGAACAAAAGATTTCCCGGTAATCCAACACAGTCCTATAGAACCTGCGAACCCTTGAGAATTGTTGGCGTTGTTGAAGACTGGGAGGGGCATCCTGTTGAATTAATAAGGGGAATGTTGGATTCGTTGGAGGACTTAAAGCGCCGTGGTTTACACGTCATTGAAGACTAGTCCTTTGCATAACAAAGCCATCAAACCGGACGCCAGAGATTCCGCGCCTGTTGCGCATGGCTTCGCCATTTTATGCGCAATAGGCGCGCCACCCTGTCGCCGTTTATGGCGGCGTTAACCCAAAGGAGTATCGTGAAAATATCACTAATGGCTGCAAAAGCAAGAAATGGGGTTATTGGCTGCGGCTCGGATATCCCGTGGAACGCTAAAGGTGAGCAGCTGCTTTTTAAAGCAATAACTTACAATCAATGGCTCTTAGTCGGCCGTAAAACATTTGAGGCAATGGGGGCTCTCCCAAATAGAAAGTATGCAGTTGTCAGCCGCTCAGGATCGGTAGCTACTAACGATGATGTGGTTGTGTTTCCATCTATAGAAGCAGCAATGAGGGAGCTAAAGACTCTTACGAACCATGTTGTTGTTTCTGGTGGTGGAGAGATCTACAAGAGTCTGATCGCCCATGCCGACACGCTACATATCTCGACAATAGATTCCGAGCCAGAGGGCAATGTTTTCTTTCCGGAAATCCCCAAAGAGTTCAATGTGGTGTTCGAGCAGGAATTTCATTCAAATATAAATTATCGCTATCAAATCTGGCAAAGGGGTTAACCATCCAAGCCATCGGACACATTTTGCTTCGCTGCGCTCAAAACGCAAAATGTGCCGCTGCTTAGCGGCGTTAGATGCACTAAGCACATAATTGCTCACAGCCAAACTATCAGGTCAAGTCTGCTTTTATTATTTTTAAGCGTGCATAATAAGCCCTACACAAATTGGGAGTTAGACATCATGAGCAACGCAGTGCCCGCCGAGATTTCGGTACAGCTATCACAGGCACTCAACGTCATCGAGCATCATCTGGGATCGACGTTGCTGGCCGTGCATTTGTACGGCTCTGCACTCGACGGTGGCCTGAAGCCATGCAGTGATATTGATTTGCTGGTTACTGTGACTGCACAGCTCGATGAGACTGTGCGGCAGGCTCTGTTCGTAGATTTCCTGGAAGTTTCCGCTTCTCCCGGCCAAAGTGAAGCTCTCCGTGCCTTGGAAGTTACCATCGTCGTGTACGGCGATGTTGTTCCTTGGCGTTATCCAGCCAGACGGGAACTGCAATTCGGGGAGTGGCAGCGCAAGGACATTCTTGCGGGCATCTTCGAGCCCGCGACAACCGATGTTGATCTGGCTATTCTGCTAACTAAAGCAAGGCAACACAGCCTTGCCTTGGCAGGTTCGGCCGCGGAAGATTTCTTCAACTCAGTCCCGGAAAGCGATCTATTCAAAGCACTGGCCGACACCTTGAAACTATGGAACTCACAACCGGATTGGGCAGGCGACGAGCGGAATGTAGTGCTTACTTTGTCTCGCATTTGGTACAGCGCAGCAACCGGCAAGATCGCGCCGAAGGATGTAGCTGCCAACTGGGTAATGGAACGCCTGCCCGTCCAACATCAGCCCGTGCTGCTTGAAGCCCAGCAGGCTTACCTTGGACAAGGGATGGATTGCTTGGCCTCACGCGCTGATCAGTTGACTGCGTTCATTTACTTTGTGAAGCACGAAGCCGCCAGTCTGCTCGGCTCCACGCCAATGATGTCTAACAGTTCATTCAAGCCGACGCCGCTTCGCGGCGCAGCTTAATTCAGGCGTTAGATGCACTAAGCACATAATTGCTCACAGCCAAACTATCAGGTCAAGTCTGCTTTTATTATTTTTAAGCGTGCATAATAAGCCCTACACAAATTGGGAGATATATCATGAAAGGCTGGCTTTTTCTTGTTATCGCAATAGTTGGCGAAGTAATCGCAACATCCGCATTAAAATCTAGCGAGGGCTTTACTAAGCTTGCCCCTTCCGCCGTTGTCATAATCGGTTATGGCATCGCATTTTATTTTCTTTCTCTGGTTCTGAAATCCATCCCTGTCGGTGTTGCTTATGCAGTCTGGTCGGGACTCGGCGTCGTCATAATTACAGCCATTGCCTGGTTGCTTCATGGGCAAAAGCTTGATGCGTGGGGCTTTGTAGGTATGGGGCTCATAATTGCTGCCTTTTTGCTCGCCCGATCCCCATCGTGGAAGTCGCTGCGGAGGCCGACGCCATGGTGACGGTGTTCGGCATTCTGAATCTCACCGAGGACTCCTTCTTCGATGAGAGCCGGCGGCTAGACCCCGCCGGCGCTGTCACCGCGGCGATCGAAATGCTGCGAGTCGGATCAGACGTCGTGGATGTCGGACCGGCCGCCAGCCATCCGGACGCGAGGCCTGTATCGCCGGCCGATGAGATCAGACGTATTGCGCCGCTCTTAGACGCCCTGTCCGATCAGATGCACCGTGTTTCAATCGACAGCTTCCAACCGGAAACCCAGCGCTATGCGCTCAAGCGCGGCGTGGGCTACCTGAACGATATCCAAGGATTTCCTGACCCTGCGCTCTATCCCGATATTGCTGAGGCGGACTGCAGGCTGGTGGTTATGCACTCAGCGCAGCGGGATGGCATCGCCACCCGCACCGGTCACCTTCGACCCGAAGACGCGCTCGACGAGATTGTGCGGTTCTTCGAGGCGCGGGTTTCCGCCTTGCGACGGAGCGGGGTCGCTGCCGACCGGCTCATCCTCGATCCGGGGATGGGATTTTTCTTGAGCCCCGCACCGGAAACATCGCTGCACGTGCTGTCGAACCTTCAAAAGCTGAAGTCGGCGTTGGGGCTTCCGCTATTGGTCTCGGTGTCGCGGAAATCCTTCTTGGGCGCCACCGTTGGCCTTCCTGTAAAGGATCTGGGTCCAGCGAGCCTTGCGGCGGAACTTCACGCGATCGGCAATGGCGCTGACTACGTCCGCACCCACGCGCCTGGAGATCTGCGAAGCGCAATCACCTTCTCGGAAACCCTCGCGAAATTTCGCAGTCGCGACGCCAGAGACCGAGGGTTAGATCATGCCTAGCATTCACCTTCCGGCCGCCCGCTAAATATCTCCTTTTGGGTTGTTAATAAAACATCCAATAAGTTGACTGTGCGTGAAAAAGAAAGTTTTGTGTGATGGCGTTGAAGATCGCACCGTTAAGCTCTTATGTGGGATGGTGCAGAGCTCGACGACTACCGATAAAACGCAACCGCCGCAAACAGACAAGAAAAAGCCCCAACTGATAACAGTTGGGGCTTCAGTATTGTGATTGGTGGAGCAATAGCACCCTGAACCCAAAACCTTCTCGCTCAACCGGTAGTGGCTGATAACAACTCGTGAGGGCTATTGCGGGTTAAGCATTTAGCGATGTCTAGGGCCAGACTGGACGTCTGAACGCAAGCCGCTGATACTGTACATAACCACAGTATCAGCGGAGGATACCCATGTCGCTGGCAAGGAACGCCACGGCGAGTCAATCGCCCACTCAAACAAACGGTTACGAACGCCACCAACCCGACCAGACGCTGCTCTACCAGCTGGTTGAGCAGCACTACCCAGCCTTCAAAGCCTCACTCGAAGCCCAAGGTCAACACCTGCCTCGCTACATCCAACAAGAATTCAACGACCTCCTCCAATGTGGCCGTCTGGAGTATGGTTTCATGCGGGTTCGCTGCGAGGATTGTCATCACGAGCGTCTGGTCGCCTTCAGCTGTAAACGACGCGGCTTTTGCCCTAGCTGCGGTGCCCGCCGGATGGCCGAGAGTGCGGCGCTGCTGATAGACGAAGTCTTCCCCAAGGAGCCCATTCGCCAGTGGGTGCTCAGCTTTCCTTTCCAGCTACGCTTTTTGCTGGCTCGCCATCCCCAGCTGATGGGCCAGGTCTTGAGTATCGTCTATCGTACACTCTCAACTCATCTGATCAAAAAAGCCGGTTACACCAAAGCCTCTGCACAAACTGGCTCAGTGACTCTTATCCAACGCTTTGGCTCCGCGCTAAATCTCAATGTCCACTACCACATGCTGTTTCTCGATGGTGTCTATGCCGAAGATGACTATGGCAAGCAACGCTTCCATCGTGTCAAGGCACCCACTTACGATGAGCTGAATACGCTCGCTCACACCCTCAGCCATCGCATCGCTCGCTGCATGGAAAAGCGTGGGATTTTGGAGCGTGATGCCGAGAATACGTGGTTGACACTGGAAGAGGGCGAAGACGATACGCTGACTCAATTACATGGTGCTTCGGTTACGTATCGCATTGCCGTCGGCCCCCAGCAAGGGCGCAAAGTCTTCACCCTGCAAACCTTGCCAGGGCGTGAGGATAAAGCCGACTCAAGCAGTCGAGTAGCCAACCATGCTGGTTTCTCGCTACACGCCGGTGTGATGGCCGAAGCGCATCAGCGGGATAAGCTTGAGCGCTTGTGTCGCTACATTAGTCGGCCAGCGGTTTCAGAAAAACGTCTGGCATTAACCGCCAATGGGCAGGTGCGTTACGAGCTCAAAACTCCGTACCGCAATGGCACCACCCATGTGATCTTCGAGCCGCTGGACTTCATCGCCAAACTCGCTGCGTTGGTACCTAAGCCGCGAGTCAACCTCACACGCTTCCACGGCGTCTTTGCACCGAACAGCAAACACCGAGTTCAAGTAACACCCGCCAAGCGGGGCAAGAAGCCCGACAAATCGGAAGGTCTCGATACTAACTGGCGTGACAAGAGTCCTGCAGAGCGCCACCGCGCCATGACCTGGATGCAACGCCTCAAGCGAGTCTTCAATATTGATATTGAAGTCTGCGAACACTGCGGCGGTCACGTCAAAGTGATTGCCAGCATCGAAGATCCGAAGGTCATTGAGCAGATTCTCAAGCATCTGAAACAGAAAACAGCCAAGGCGAATGCCGCCAAGCAGCGTGAGCTGCCACCAGAACGAGCGCCGCCACTGACTCCCAGCCTGTTCGATCCATCACAGAGTCGTCTCTTTGACTGACGACCCCAAATCCAACACTGCTCAACACTGCCAACTTTTAAACGGGGCGGTGGGGCAGTTTGTATCTCTCGAGCTATCAGGCTAGAGATTTTACCGCCAAATCGAACCTTATTAGAGCGGTTTAGGCTGGACCGGCAGTTAAAATTGGGGCTTGAGCGGTAAACGAGTGAGGGAATTTCAGGTAAGATACTTCGGATGAGGAGCAAAAAGGTGGTTTATACTTCCTATACCCAACCCCATGCCGCCGGGCAGCGCGCCTTTGGGGGTCTTGGCGTCGAACAAGATCAAGTCCGCCGCCCCGGCATAGGCTGCGGCGCGTGCGACATCGCTGGCGCTGGCGACGGGCAGCGCCTTCCACACCGGCTTGCCAAACCGCGCGCGCAACTGGGCCACGCGTTCGGGCGATTCCGAACCGTGCAGCTGCAGCGCGTTCAGCTTGGCTGCCACCAGTGCGTCGGCGATGACAGCATCATCCGCATCGACGAACAAACCGACCATGGCGATCTGGCCAGCTGCGCGCGATGTCAAAGCGCCCGCGACATTCGACGTAACCGCACGGGGCGACGCTGGATAGAACACCAACCCGGCATAGTCCGCCCGCGCCGCGATGGTCGCATCGAGCGCCTCGGGTGTGCTGATCCCGCAAATCTTGATTTTCGCGGGCATGCGGTCAGTCGGGGTTCTGGATCAGCCGCACCAGCGTGCAGTCGGGATCGATCAGGTAGCCGATCCTCAGGCCGCTCGCCTCCAGTTGCGGAGCTTTGAAGCGCGGCCAGCCGGTGCTTTTTTCCTCGGCTCCCGCCGCGTTCACCAATGCCACCATGGCATCGAGATCATCCAACCGCAGGCAACAGCCGAACGAGCTCGTAGCTGGGTCGAGGTCAGGATAGGGGAAGAATTCGAGCTGCAAACCGCCGCGCTGCAGGATCATCCAGCCGCGATCCTTCCAACTCGTCGCAAAGCCCAGCTTCGCATAAAACGCCTCTGTCACATCGAAATCGCGCGATGGCAGATTGGGGGTGACGTGGTCAGCCATGGCTCAGCGCAGCTTGTCGGCCATGCGGGCCGTATGAGTGATTGCGGCGCGGCTATCGGGGGCGGAATGGCTCATCACGATCATGCTGGCCTTGGGGAACGCCGCACCAAACGCGCGCGCTGACGCGGCGTAGTGCTCAGTGTCGGCATCACCGAGATTGCCGAGCGACTTGGCCTTGCTGTCCTTGATCAGGCAGCCACCAAAAGCGATGTCGGTGCCGTCG